>JAYGEV010000095.1:0-1796 GCA_046582225.1 Pseudomonadales bacterium | reverse complement strand
TGTTCCTGGCCCTGGCTACCGCCTACTTGCTTGGTTTTAATTATTTTTCCCCGAAAACAGTGTCGGGCTGCGGTGTCGGACATCGTGTCCGGTTTTCCCCGCGTGGAAAAAGGGGGTGTCAAAACAGTGTGCTTTGTTTTCCGTGTGGCTTTGCAGGGTGTCAAAAAAATGTCGGCGATCTGGTCAGTTGGGGCGCGATCGGCGCCCGCACCACTGAAAGTCAGGTGCATCGCCAGCTCGCCTCGGGCCTGTCGTGCCCAATCGGATTCAAGAACAGCACCGACGGTTCCATTCAGGTCGCCGTCGACGCGATAAAATCGGCCGCCCACTCGCACATATTTCTGTCTGTGACAAAACGCGGCCACTCAGCGATATTTTCCACCGCTGGCAATGATGACTGTCACATGATTCTGCGCGGCGGTGGCGGCAAACCCAACTTCGACAACGCCTCGGTGCACTACGCCAGCCGCCTGCTGGAACAGGCCGGCCTCGAGAACCGCTTGATGATCGACATGAGCCATGCCAACAGCGACAAGGACCACCAGAAACAGATCACCGTATGTGAAAACATCTGCAGTCAGCTGAACGACGGCGAGCCGCGGATTTTCGGGGTGATGATTGAAAGTAATCTTGTGGCCGGAAAACAAAAAATCGGCCGCCTCGATTCCATCACATATGGTCAGAGCGTGACCGACGCCTGCATTGGGTGGGACGATACCGTCTCCTGCCTGCACGCTCTCGCCAAAGCCAGCGCTCAACGCATGGGTTGAGCCTTTCCGGAATCGTTATTGCGCGGCCAGTTCCTCGCAACGCGCGGCCAGAATAAAATCGTTCATATGCAACTCGCCGATGGTGTGTGTCCACCAGTTGACCGCGAGGCTGCCCCACTCAACCACCATGCTCGGATGGTGATCCTCGGTACCTCAGCGACCGCCCCAATTCGATTGGCTAGATCCAAAGCCGAAACGAAATTAGCCAGCGTGTATTGCTTTGTGATCTGCACGGTGCTGTCGATCACAACAACTGTCCAACCCGGCAGCTGGCTGAGCAGCCGTGCATACTGGTCCTCCGAAACCGCCGGAGAATCAGATCGGCACGCTTCACAACGCATATTCCCCAGTTCAGTCGCGCGTGGCGCGTCCATGATGAATCCTCTCGAACATCAGCAGCCCAAATATTGCGCCGTACAGCGCGACTTCGCCGTATCCATCTTTGGTCAGCCATGCCAGATGAATCAGGCCCAACCCCACCGCGGGATAGATCAAACGATGCAGGCGTTGCCAGTTACGGCCCAGGCGCCTCCGCCACGCTTGCGTCGAGGTGACCGCAAGGGGGGTAAGCAACAGCAACGCCAGCATCCCGGCGGTAATGTAAGTGCGCTCGACCAGATCCTCGAGCACCAGGCGCCAGTCGAACTCGCTCAACAGTCCCACATACGACAACAGGTGCATGCAAAGATACGCATAGCCCCACAAGCCGATCATGCGTCGAGATCGAATCAGCCACGCAAAGCCGGCACGGCGACGAAGCGACGAAACGGCGAGGGTGAAGATCAGCACTCTAAGCGTCCACTCTCCCAGGTGCAGCACCACCGCCTCGCCGGGGTCCGCTCCAAGAGCGCTACCCGCGTTGGAAATTTCAAGCGCAATCGCGTAGACAAGCCACAGCAACGGCACGCTCAACAGAGCAAACAATACCGGCTGAACAAGCCTGACAAGCCGATCAGAAATGGCGTCGCAAATCCATTCCCGCATAAAGGCCAGCCACCTCTTCGGCATACCCGTTAAACGGCAAGG
>JAYGEV010000092.1:0-13063 GCA_046582225.1 Pseudomonadales bacterium | reverse complement strand
GCCAGACCTCCAGCGTGGGATCAAAATCTTTACAGTGGTTGCATGCATAAGAAAAGACCTCGACCACTTCGACCTTGCCGTCATCCCGGGTCTCAACGCCCACCGGCAACCGTTGATAGTGCACGCCCTCCTCGAATTCAGCTGCCCTCGCGGGGGCGCTGAACACAGCCCAGACGAGGAAAATATACAGACAACGTTTCATACTGGCCTCACAGGAAGAGTTTAGTCGTCATTGGCAAGAGCGCTGGCTGTCAGCCGCTGAACAATCGCCGACGGAGCGGATCAGACCCGGGTTTCGACAACAACCCACCCGAATCGTGCAGCTGATATCAGTGCAGGCCCTGCAGGTAGTCCGCCAACGCGGCGATTTCGCCGTCGGTCAGCGTACCTGTCACACCCCGCATCATACCCCCAAAGGATTCGTCGCTGCGGCGCTCGCCTTCGCGATAGGCCGTGAGCTGAGCGATAGTATATACCTTGGGTTGGCCGGTAAGCACCGGAAACCCGGCGGCCGAATTACCGTTGCCATTGGGCGAGTGACACGCCGAGCAGGCCGCAACACCCTTTTTCAGAATACCTCCACGGTAAATGGCCTGGGCCATCTGAACCGACGCATCATCGCCCGAAGCCTGTCCGAGCTCGCCTGGCAGGGACGCATAATACGCAGCGAGATCCTGCAGGTCCTGATCGTTTTTACCGATGAGCTGACCGGTCATCAGTAATATGGCCCGATCGCCGTTCTGAATCATGGTCAGCTGGTTGTACAGATATTTTTCATTCTGGCCCGCGAGGTTCGGATAGCTCGGGTCGATGCCCGAAGCGCCATCCTGGCCGTGACACGCTGCACAAACCGGTGCCTGGGCCTCGCCCGCCTGGGGATCTCCAGCGGCAATCGCCGCTGTGGAGCCCAGCGCGCCAACGAAAACGACCCCGGCCACAAAAAATGGCAGCCAACGAATCTGCATGGTTCCTTGTTCCTTTACACTACCCCCCCGTGCGAGGCGCGCGGAGTATATACCAACCATTCGGCACCGGCAGAACGGGGTGAGCGTGAGACAGTTGAGACCACAGAAGTGAGCCAGCCACGGGGTACCAATTCGAGGCCCGCTGCGAGCACCGACAGAGGTAGCGTCGACCGGCTGCAGGTGAGCTTCCTCACCAGCGCCCCTTCGCTACGACAGTGTCCGACCGCAGACGGTGCCGAGGTCGCCTTCGCTGGCCGTTCCAATGCGGGAAAATCCAGCGTCTTGAATCGCCTTACCGGCAGCCGACAGACCGCAAAGGTCAGCAAAACCCCGGGCCGCACCCGGCTGTTGAATTTCTTCACGGTCGCCAGCGGTGGTCGGCTCGTGGACCTGCCGGGATACGGCTACGCAAAAGCTGCCCGCAGCGCGCAAAAAGACTGGCAACGTTCGGTGAACGAATATCTGTCTGAGCGCGACGCGCTGGCGGCCGTGGTGCTGGTCACCGACATCCGTCACCCGAATCAGGCATTCGATGTTGATCTGATCGACTGGGCCGTGGCATCGGACATGCCGCTGCTGGTCCTGCTCAACAAAACCGACAAGCTCAAGCGCAACGGGCAGATCCAGGCGTTGCACGCCATCGAGCGGATAACGCGGGAAATGCCGTCGGTGGATGCGTTGCTGTTTTCGGCTCAAAACGGACTCGGGGGTGATGCGGCTGTGGGCTGGGTTCGCCGGCATCTGGGGGATTTGGGGGAGTAGGTTCACCCTCACTGCGGATTGAGCTGATCCCAAGCCACAGTCGCCTGTGTTGAAGGCTGGAATACATCAGCGTCTGGGGTCGTTGCTGAGGAGAGTTGCGAACGCATCAAAGGCTCGGCCGAGCGGCGGGAATTGACCGCGAAGCGGGCAGCTTCCCAAAGCGAGGGAAGTGCCGGAGGCACCCGAGCCCAGCGCCGCAACACTCCTCAGCAACGACCCCAGACGCGGGAGAACTCAATTCCTGCAACCCACTACGTCCTAGTGCGCTTCGTCCCAGTTCACCCCCACCCCCGTGGCGACCAGCAACGCCACGTCCAGCTCCGCAGCGCCCTCCATTCGCTCCTCCACGCCAGCGACGAGTTCATCGCGATCCGCTTCGGCAACTTCGAAAACGAGCTCGTCATGCACCTGCATGATCATCGCGGCATCCAGAGAACTGGCATTCAGCCACTCGTCCACCGCGATCATGGCGCGCTTGATGATATCTGCCGCAGTACCCTGCAGCGGCGCGTTGATCGCCGCGCGCTCGGCGGCCTGGCGACGCTGCATGTGGCGGGCATTGATCTCCGGCAGATACAGGCGCCGTCCGAATACGGTTTCAACAAAACCCTGATCGTGAGCCAGCGCCCGGGTCGCGTCCATATACTCTCGCACACCCGGATAGCGCTCGAAGTAGCGATCGATGTAGTCCTGGGCCAGCGTGCGAGAGATACCGAGTTGGCGGCCGAGGCCAAACGCAGACATTCCGTACATGAGCCCGAAGTTGATGGCTTTGGCGCTGCGCCGCTGATCCTCACCAACCGCCTCTAGCTGCTCACCGAAAACTTCTGCCGCGGTTGCCCGATGAATATCCAGGTTAGCTTCGAATGCGGCGTGCAGACCCGCATCTCCTGACAGGTGCGCCATGATCCGCAGCTCTATCTGAGAATAATCCGCGGCGACGATGCACATTCCGCTGGGGGCGACAAACGCCTGCCGGATCCGACGCCCTTCGGCATTGCGGATCGGAATGTTCTGCAGGTTCGGATCGGACGAAGACAAACGACCGGTGGCGGCGACCGCCTGATGATATGAAGTGTGGATCCGTCCGGTTTTCTGGTTTATCTGCAGTGGCAGCTTGTCCGTATAGGTGGACTTCAACTTTGCCAGGCTACGATATTCCAGGATCGTGCGCGGCAGTTCGTAGTCTCTGGCAAGGTCTTGAAGCACCGGTTCTGCCGTAGATGGTTGTCCCTTCGGCGTTTTCTTCAACACCGGCAGACCCAATTTGTCGTAGAAGATTGCCTGCAGTTGCTTGGGTGAATCGAGGTTGAATTCTTCACCGGCCTGGCTCCAGGCCGCCTCAGTGAGCTTCTGCATGCGCGCGGCCAGCTCTCGGCTCTGTTCGTCGAGCAGACCCCCATCAACCAGGGTTCCGTGACGCTCAACCCGGGAAAGGATCGAGATCAGCGGCAGCTCGATATTCTGCAGCACCCCGACAAGTCCTGGCTCGCGCTCGAGTTCGGGCCACAGGACTTGGTGCAGCTGCAGGGTAACGTCGGCATCTTCGGCGGCGTAGGTGACCGCCTGCTCTACGGCTACCTGATCGAACGTAATCTGCTTGGCGCCTTTGCCAGCGACGTCTTCGAAGTGGATTGTCGCGCGGCCCAGATACTTGTCGGCCAGCGCGCCCATGTTGTGGCGCGATGCGGTGCTGTTGAGCACATAGGACTCAAGCATGGTATCGAAGGCGACACCGGCAAGCTCGATGCCGTAGCGTGCCAACACGCTCATATCGTACTTCAGGTTCTGACCGACCTTTAGTATTGCCGGATCTTCGAGCAACGGCTTGAGCTTATTGAGCACGTCGGTCAGTCCGAGCTGATCCGGTGCTCCGGGATAGTTATGCGCCAGGGGCACATAGGCGGCATGTCCCGGTTCACAGCAGAATGAGACGCCAACGAGTTCCGCATCCATGTAGTCGAGGCTGGTCGTTTCGGTATCAAACGCAAACAGGTTGGCTTCAGCCAGGCGTTGCAACCAGTCATCGAGTTGCGCGTGGGTGTCGATGCATTCGTAGTTCTGCTCGGTGACAACGGCCGCAGGCGACTCGGTAGCGACCTCGAATTCGGTCATCCAGGTCTTAAACTCGAAGCGTTCGAAGAGCTCCTGAAGTTGTGGTTCGTTAACAGGGCGTGGCGTGAGATCGTCGATGCCTACCTCAAGCGGCACATCACACTTGATCGTTGTCAGCGTCTTCGACACCGGCAGCTGTTCCAGGCTCGCGCGGAGATTTTCTCCGACCTTACCTTTGATGTTCTCAGCGCTTGCAATCACCCCATCGAGGTCGCCAAATTCATTCAACCATTTGGCCGCGGTCTTAGGTCCAACCTTCGATACGCCGGGGATGTTGTCGACACTGTCACCCATCAGCGCCAGGTAATCGATGATCAGCTCCGGCGGTACGCCGAACTTTTCCACCACCCCGTGGCGATCCATCGCGGTCTCGCTCATGGTGTTGATCAGCGTTACATGATCCGTGACTAGCTGGGCCATATCCTTGTCGCCGGTAGATATCACGGTATGCCTTTGTTTGCGCGTTGCTTCGCTCGCCAGGGTTCCGATGACGTCGTCTGCTTCCACGCCGACGACCACAATGAGCGGCAATCCCATGGCTTCGATGATTCGGTGGATGGGCTCGATCTGCTCGGCCAGATCGCCGGGCATCGGCGGTCGATTGGCTTTGTATTGGGGAAAGATATCGTCGCGAAAGGTCTTGCCCTTGGCGTCAAATACCACGGCAATGGCGCTGCCTTCGTAGTCCTTGGCGAGTTTGCGCAACATGCCGATGACCCCCCGCACCGCACCGGTGGGGCGACCATCGCTGGTCTTTAGTTCGGGCAGGGCGTGGTAGGCTCGGAACAGATAGGAGGATCCGTCTACGAGCAGCAACGGCGCGTCCCCTGATGGCGCCGTCGGTTTCTTTCTGGCCATTATTGCGCCAACATCTGAGGTTATGTATCGCCTCCGCGGGACACTACCACAGCTGCCATGGAAAGGCGTCTTCGTGCTCGTGCTGGGGTGCCTGGCTGGACTTGGAGGCAACATTCCGGCCGCATACGCCGCCCGCTCCGACACCGGATTACAAGGTCCCGACGTTACGATCATCGCCCGGGAAGAAAAGACCATCTATGAATTTCGTCAGGGCGGGCAGCTGCGCATGGTCAAAGTGGTGCCGAACTGGGGCAAACCCTACTACCTGGTTCCCCGCGATCGTACTCGCGGATTTGGCGACCTGGAACGATCCGAGATGTGGCTTCCGAGCTGGGTAATCATCGAGTTTTAGGAACCAGATTCGTGAATGCGATCACCCAGCTGGATCTGTTGCACTTGGAAGAAACGGTGGCAAGCTACGGCATTGGCGAACTGATTCGCTACTGGCCGGCAACCTCCGGCGCAGACAGTGGCAGCTACGTCCTGCACACGGTGCGTGATGGGCGCGAGCGCGAATTCGTCCTGACGATCATCGAGCCGCCCTCCGCCACCAGCGATCCGTACCTGGCATTGATGAACGCCTGCGCGAGCGCCGGTTTGCCGGTCTCCTCGATCATCCGCAATCTGCAAGGCAATCCTTATGACGCGCTGGACGGCAACGCCGTTGTGCTGGTGCCACGACTACCCGGAAAACACGTATACAATCCCACCGTCAAACAGGTCCAGGCCCTGGCTCGGTTCATTGGCCGTCTGCACCTGGCCACCGACAACCTGCACATGCCGGCGTACTCAAAGAACACTGAGTGGCTCCACGAGCGGCACGACGAGATTCGCGGCAGGATCGGTTTCGCCCGCAGCGACCTGCTGGCGGACACGCTGACTACGGTGACTAACTTGTTAGCCCGCAGTGATGTAATTGAGCTTCCCGCCGGTATCATTCACTCGCAGCTCTTTCGCGATAACGTTCTGTTCAACGAGCGCGGTCTAACCGGCGTGCTCGGGTTCAAAAACGCGGCCGCCGGATACCTGATCTACGATCTCGCGGCAGCTGCCAACGACTGGTGCAACGACGCCAACGGAATCCTCGATCCGGAACGAACTCTGGCGCTGCTACGTACGTATCACCAATTCAGGCCGCTGACGCGACATGAATTGTGGTTCTTTTCGGGATTCACGCTGTATGCCGCGCTGGTTTTCTGGGTGTCACGACTGTGTTCTGCCAGGCATCCCGAAGCAGCCGAGGACGTGAGGTTCAACAACCCTGATGAGTTGCAACGAATCGTCGAGCAGCATTTCGCGCACTTCTTTTACCTGGATGAACGTCTGCTGGTCTAGGTCTGCACGGTCTCCAGAAGGTATACGCCGAACCAGCGCCGTTCGTCGGTCCACATGTCTTTGACCTGAAAACCCGCCTCGGTGGCCAGGGCTTCGAATTCCGTCGGATGGTATTTGTAGGAATTTTCAGTGTGTACCGTCTCGCCCTGCGCAAAGTGAATCTGCTGGCTGCCAATGTTGGCGGTCTGCGCGACGCTACTCTCCAGAAACATCTGAATGCAGCCCTCGTCTTCGTTGTAGCGCGCCTGATGAGTGAACTGATCAACGTCAAAGTCAGCCTGCAACTTGACGTTGAGATGCTGCAGCATATTTTCATTGAACTGCGCGGTCAGCCCCTGGGAGTCGTTGTATGCAGCTTCCAGCGCCTCAGTCGACTTTTTGGTATCTACGCCGACCAGAAACCGGCTCGCAGGGCCGAGCGTCCGAATCACTTTAACAAGAAAGTCAACGGCCTCGTCCGGTCGGAAGTTGCCAATGCTGGATCCCGGGAAGAATCCCACCTTACTTAGCCCCTGCACCCGCTCGGGGAGCGCAAACGCTTCGGTGAAGTCGGCACAGACGGGGTAAATCTGCAGCCAGGGGAAGTCATCGTGCAGCTGCCGTGATGAGTCCTGCAGAGGATCCCGCGAGATGTCCACCGGTACATACGCCTTGGGCCGCACGTTCTTGAGCAGCTTTCTGATCTTTGCGCTGGAGCCACTGCCGTACTCGACCAGGCACCCGCCCCCACCCATCGCCTGTGCGATCTGGTCCTCGTGTCGATCGAACAACGCCATTTCGGTGCGGGTCAGGTAGTACTCCGGGAGCCGGGTGATCGCTTCGAACAACTCCGAGCCCTGCTCATCGTAAAAAAATTTCGGCGCGATGTGCTTGGGGTCCGACCTCAGACCGGCTATCACCTCCTCGCGCATTACATCGGTGGTGGGCTCCAGATCGAAAAATTCGTAGCCCTGTCTGTTTTGAAGCTCAGCTTTCATTGTCCATCCCGTTATTGTTCTCCTACTGATCCGACGCCAGCCGAATCCCGGTGAACTGCCACCGGTCCGACGGATAAAAAAAGTTTCTATAGGTTGCCCTGACATGATTGCCCGGCGTCGCACAGGAACCGCCACGCAGCACCAGCTGGTTGCTCATGAACTTACCGTTGTACTCGCCAAGCGCACCTGGCAATGGCCGGTATCCGGGATACGCACAGTACGGGCTTGCCGTCCACTCCCAAGTGTCTCCAAAGAGTTGCGCGAGCGGCCCGCTCTCCGGTCCCGCCGGGGCAGGGTGCAGGCGCTCACTTTCGACAAAATTGCCCTGCGTCGGCCGTTCCGCAACAGCGTGCTCCCATTCGTATTCACGCGGCAGTCGGCATCCGGCCCATCGGGCGTATGCGTCGGCTTCGTAAAAATTGATGTGCGTGACCGGCGTGGCTGGCTCCAAGGGTTTCAGACCCGACAGCTGGTATTCGACATACTCGGCGCCCCGACGACGCCAGTACAATGGACCCCCTTCCGGCACGTGCTGGATTTCGTCGTCCGTGGCGGACGCCTGACTGGAATCGGAATGTTGTCGGGACTTCAGCCAGGCCCAGCCATCGGACAACCAAAGCTGCGGGTTGCGGTATCCGCCATCTTCCATGAATTGTCGATATTCGGCATTGGTAACGAGCCGATCGGCAAGCACATACGGCTGCAACAGCACATCGTGCCGCGGCATCTCATTGTCGAAACGGAAGCCAGCTTCATCGGCACCCGCGGCGATGGTCCCACCCGCAAACTCAGTGAAGGTGAGGGAGTCGGCAGCGGGCCGTTCGCAACCGGACAGATCCTCGCGATAGGCTGGAAATAACGGGTTGTGCCCAAGGTTGTACTTGAGGTCCGTGAGCATCAGCTCCTGATGCTGCTGCTCGTGGTTGACGCCAAGCTCTGTCCGCTGAAACACCTCATCGCGCTGATTCGCATCCACCCTGGCTAGCAGCGTGAGCATCTCATCGTTCACGTGGCGCCGATATTCAAACACCTCAGCTACCGTCGGACGCGACAGCAAGCCGCGCCGGGTTCGAGGGAACATGCTGCCCACAGCGTTGTAGTACGAGTTGAACAGGTACTCGTAGCGCGGATGGAACGGTTGGTATGCAGGCAGGTAAGGCTTGAGGAGGAACGTTTCGAAAAACCAGCTGGTGTGCGCGAGATGCCATTTCGGCGGGCTGGCATCATCCATGGGCTGGATGCAGAAGTCTTCGGTGCGCAGCGGCGAGCAGAGATCCTCACTCTGCTGACGCACCACCCCGAATCGATTGGTTAGCCAATCGCTGTCTGCGCTGTTGGACTCGATGAGAAAACCTCAACTAAGGCTGGTGGTGGTTAAAAGCTCGCCCGAAGCGATTGAAACGCCTGCGTGATTGTTTCAACCCGGTGCGGCATTTTGATGAAGCCGTGATAGTGCCCGTTCGGGTTTACCATCACAATCTGCCCGCCGTGCTCAACCGCGTAGTCTCCATCCGCCGAAGGCACCCTGGCAAAGCCCACGTTTAGCTGCCGGGCAAACCCGACCGTTTCCTCAACGCTACCCACCACGCCGACAAAACGTTCAGAAAACGCGCCGACATAGGCCGCCAGAGTTTCGACATCATCACGCTCCGGATCTACTGTCACCAGCACGCCGTTGAACTGGAGTGCCGAATCGGGGCTGGTCTGCTGAAGCTGGCGCTCGGCCTGAGCCAGAACCGACATGCTCGTGGGGCAGATATCCGGGCAGCTGGTGAACCCGAAGAACAGAAAGCTCCAACCGCCCTGAAGATTTTCGATGGTAAACGCCTCACCACGGGTGTCAGTCAATTCGAATCCGGCAATCTCCCGCGGACGCGGCAGGATGATCACGCCCTTTTCGCGCAGCTCTGCCTCGGTCAGGATCGGCGTTCTGACAACACTGTAGACGAACACGCCGAGCACCACTGCGATCAGCGCCAGACAGGACAGAACGGTCGCTGAAACAGATTTCACAGACGCACGAGACTTACGAGCGGACCCACTCCAGCGCCCGCGACCGTGTAGTGATCAACCAGCAGCATCACGAACAGCACGCCCAGGTAAACGATGGAGTACCTGAAGGTTTCCATCGGCGCGCGCGGGTTTCTATTGCGCAGCAGCACCACTGCCCAGTACAGGAATCCACCCCCCAGAGCGAGCGCGGAAACCAGGTACAGCCAGCCGCTCATGCCGATGGCGAACGGCAGCAGCGACACCGCGACCAGGATCAGTGTGTAGTAGAGGATGTGCAGGCGGGTATATTGCTCGCCGTGGGTGACCGGGAGCATAGGCACGTTCACCAGCGCGTATTCGTCCTTTCGCTCCAACGCGAGCGCCCAGAAATGCGGCGGTGTCCACGCAAAGATGATCAGCACCATCAACAACGCGCCCGGCTCCACGCTGTTGCTGACCGCGGCCCAGCCGAATAGCGGCGGAGCCGCTCCGAACAGTCCGCCGATCACGATATTTTGCGGAGTGGCACGCTTTAGGTACAACGTGTAGATCAGGCCGTAGCCGACCCAGGAAGCCAGGTTCAGCCACGCAGTGAGCGGGTTGACGAAAAAGTACAGCACCGACATACCGGCTGTACCCAGCAGCGCCGAAAACAGCAGACCCTGGGCCATCCCCACCCGCCCCGTCGCCATCGGGCGTGCCTCGGTGCGGGCCATGCGAGCGTCGATCTCGGCATCCGCGATGTGATTGACCACGGCAGCTGAACCGGCCACCAGTGCGATACCCGGCAGACCGAATACCAGCGCGCCCAGCGGGACCATACCGGGCACGGCAAGAAACATCCCGACCAGCGCGCAAAGCAGCATCAACAGCACCACGCGGGGCTTGGTCATTTCAAGATAATCCCGCCAGTTGACGGTATGTAAGCTGACTTCACTCAACGGTCGGTCTCCCACGATAGGCCCGGTAGTTTACTGTAACCAACCCAAGCAACAATACTGCAGCGAATGCATTGTGCAGCGTCGCGTTCACCAGCGGCAACACCAGCACCACGTTGGCAATGCCCAGCAGCAGCTGCACAGCGAGCACTCCGATTACCGGCCAGGCGAGAATCGAACCTGTCTGCAACAGTCTTACACCCAACCAGCCGATTGCGATCAAAGCGGCCACTGCGCCCAATCGATGGATCACCTGAATAGCAACACGGGCTTCGCTGTCCATGATACCGCCCAGATAGCTGGGGCCCACCGACTGTGCGAAGTTTAGACCCTGAGCCAGATCCATCTCCGGAACCCAGACCCCGTGGCACTGCGGAAAATCCGGACATGCCAATGCCGCATAGTTGGACGATACCCAGCCGCCAATGGTTATCTGCACGATCAACACCACCAGGGCAATGAGCGCCGGGGTTCGAGCACTCAAGCCAACCTGCCAGCTGCTGCCGCTGCCAAGGCGCAGACACAACAGCCACAACAAGCTGAGCGTGGCAAATCCGCCCAGCAGATGCGCGGTCACCACCTGGGGCCACAGCTTCAACGTGACGGTCCACGCGCCGAAGGCGCCTTGGACGATAACCAGCACCAGCAGCGCCAGCGGCAACTTGAGTGGGACCGTCGGTGCGCGTTTTGCAAACGCGGTGCCAGCAATGATCAGCACCACCAACCCCAGGCTGGTGGCGAAATACCGATGTACCATCTCCCACCAGGCCTTGGCGGGCTCCACCGGCGCGCCGGGAAAGCGCGTTTCTGCAACCAACACCTCCTCGGCGGTTTCAGGAACACTGAAAAATCCGTAGCACCCGGGCCAGTCGGGGCAACCCAGGCCTGCGTCAGCAAGGCGCGTATAAGCACCGAGAACGACAACGACGGCGGCCAGGGCCACCGCGAATTTTGCAAGCCGGAGCAAGGTCTTATCAGCCAATTTGCGACACCTTCAGTAGCCGTTTGAGATCATCGAGCACGGGCTCGCCGGCATCGGCAAGCGAATACCACAACACCAGGTTGCCCAGGGGATCCACCACGTAGACACCGGCGGCCAGTCCGTCGGTCCCGCCGGTCAGGATGGTGAGCTCCGGGTAACGCTTGCGCAGCCCATGCGCGGCCAGCGTGCCGTCCAATACCAGCGCCCGTCGAACCCGCCCGGCATCTCTATTGAGCAGAATGTGCAGCTGACGCAGCTGATGAAGCGCCTGCTCGCATTCCTGCGCGCATGGCGCGGACGTCAGCACCCACAACCACCAATGACCGGCCTGAGTGACCCGTCCACCGGACTCATCGTAGATATTCAGGTCGCCCAGTGTGCGCGCCGGAGTCACGAACGTTCCGTGGTTGTCGTTCGGTATTCAAGACAAAGTTTCGCACACATACCAATGCGCCAACTTGGAGTGAGTCGAATGGTCCGGAAGTGGACACTGAATCAAATCCTAGAAACAGTCCGGCAAAACGCCTGCAAGCTATTGAAGTATATCAGCGCTTTGCGACATCGCAATAAATCCGCCCAAACAGAAATCTCAACGACGGCTGAGACCATCAGCGCAAAAGGTGAACCGTGTATGGCCGCATTTAGCGGTCAGTCGTCGATGAGCTTTATCGATTGGGCGTCAACGTCGGCGAGCCCGCGCGCAACAAACCGCGTAGGCAAGCTAACTGTTATCGTCGAGCCCTGATCGTCGCTGAACCCGCAACTTACGCAGCGACGCCGCATGACGCCGTCGGCTTGCTCCACCACCAGCCGATCTACAACCTGGCATTGCGGGCAGACGGCACCTGCGATGAAGCGCTTTGATTTCATGAATTGCGTCCTTGCGATTTCACAAACAGGCGCGACCGACTATACAGGGTCATTGCGCTACCCGCCTTGAGACAATCGGCCTTTGAGTTCAGCGATAACTGGCGCCGTCTTCGGGCGAACACCACGCCACAGATGGAACGCTTCGGCAGCCTGCTCGACGAGCATGCCAAGACCGTCGCTAACGCCAGCCGCGCCAACAGCAGACGCCCAGGCACAAAACGGCGTCTGCGCGCCCGCCTTTGCGCTGTACACCAGGTCATAACAAAACGCTCCATGCACCGACCGTTCAACCACCACGGCACCTTCTCCGCTGAGCCCTGCCGAAGTACCGTTCACCACCACATCATAGTCGTCGTCCGTCGCATCCAGTGCCCGGAATTCGATCTCAACACTCGACGCCAGACTCTGCAGTTCGCCGATGAGCGACTGTGCGGTTTCCACAGTGCGGTTCGCGACCGTGAGCGCGCGCGGCTGCAGGGCCAACAGCGAACGAACGATACCTCGCACCGCCCCACCCGCGCCCAGCAGGAGCAGCGACTTGCCAGCAATATCCACGCCGAGGTTGTCACACAAATCGGTGGTTAGACCGACTCCATCGGTGTTATAGCCGCGCCTGCATCCGGATCCCGCGACAATGGTGTTAACCGCACCCGCCGCACTTGCGACCACATCAAGCTCATCTACCCACTGCGCCGCCATACTCTTGAACGGTAGCGTTACATTCAGCCCTTTGCCGCCTGCAGCAAAAAACTCCTCGGCTGCCGGAGCGAATCCGTCCACCGGCGCGGACATCTTGTCGTACGTGAGGTCCTGGTCAGTCTGCTCGGCAAACAGCCGATGAATAGTTGGCGAAAGCGAATGCGCCACCGGCTGACCGATGACGGCGTATCTATCCATTAGCCACGGCCCCGTAAAACAGCGCCGTCGGGCATTCGAATACAGCTTGGCCCCCGCGCTTCACGGACCTCGCCAGGCAGGACGTAATCGACACGTCGATGAAAGTATGCGCGGGCTTTTAGTCGGTTGCGCGCCGGCGCGCGCCCACCTGGGTTTGCCGATGTGGAGACGATGGGCGCGGCAAACGCCGCACACAGCGCCCTGACCTGCGGGTGTCCTGACACTCTGACCGCCACCGAATCGCGGCCGCCGCTTATCCAGGCAGGAAATCGACGGTTCGGCAGTACCCACGTCACAGCGCCCGGCCAGCTGGCTTGTACGGCGGCCGATTCCGCTGGCCCGAGAGCCGCCAGCTCAGGCAAAAAATCTTCG
>JAYGEV010000030.1:0-3898 GCA_046582225.1 Pseudomonadales bacterium | reverse complement strand
CGTGAACAGGGTGCCGAGGAAGCGGAAGATCCCAAGCCGTGGGATACCACATACTGGTTGGAAAAGCTGCGCGAGGCGATGTATTCCTACGACAGTGAGCGCTTGCGTGAATACTTTCAGATGCCATTGGTGTTTGATGGCTTGTTTTCATTGGTAGCGAAACTTTATGCGGTAGATATTCGGCGCGTAGATCCAGCCGGGGTGCCGGTATGGGATGACAACGTGGAATTTTTTGAGGTTCGCAGGCAAGGTGATGTGATCGCCGCTTTTTTTGTCGATCCCTATGCCCGTCCTGGCGAGAAAAGAGGTGGTGCGTGGATGAACACCATCGTCGATCGCAGCCGTCTTCTTGCCAGCGCGGGACAATCGTCTTCGTTGCCGGTGGCGCTGTTTGTCATGAACGCGCGTCCTCCGGTCGACGGCAACCCGGCGCTGATGTCTCTAGGTGAAGTGCGCACGTTGTTCCACGAATTTGGTCACGCCACCCAGCACATGTTCACCGCCATCGAAGAGGGCAGCGCATCGGGAATGAATCTGGTGGAGTGGGATGCGGTGGAGCTTGCCAGCCAGTTCAACGAGTACTGGATGGAGCACAAACCGTTCCTGCGGAACCTGACGTCGCATTTCGAAACGGGCGAACCACTCGACGAAGAGACGCTGGATCACATTATCGACAGCCGTAATTTCATGGTCGCCAATGGGACCCTGCGGCAGTTGTTGTTTGGAAAAACCGACATGACCCTGCATGAACGCTACGGTCTGCCAGGCGCCAACGATGGCGCGACGCCCTTCGAGATTGAGCGCGAGATTGCCCGTGCGACCATCATCACTCCCATGCTTGAAGATGAGAGCATGCTGCCTGCGTTCGGACACACGTTTTCGGGTGGGTACGCGGCGGGCTACTACTCCTATAAATGGGCCGAGGTACTTGCCGCGGATGCTTTTGCAGCGTTCAAAGAAGTGGGTCTGGACAACGATGAGGCGGTCAGGGTTGTAGCCGAGCGATTCCGTGACACGGTGCTGGGCCTGGGTGGCAGCTTGCCTGCTGAAGAGGTTTACCGCCGGTTCAGAGGCCGCGATGCCACTCCGGAGGCATTGCTGGTGGATCAGGGGTTGCGCGCGCCAGGTCCGGCTGGTTAAGCGCGCGGTTGCGCGGCGGCGAAGCCGTTCAGCAGTTCGAGGACCAGGTCGGGGGCTTCCATGGGCAGCAGGTGTCCGGCATCAACGGCCTGGTAGGTGCAGTTGGGAAAGAGCCCGGCAAGGTGCTCGAAGATGGCCGGAGGAAAAACCCCCTTCCCGGCGCGGATCAGCAGCACGGGAGCTGCGACCCGTGGCGCAAATTCGAAGGTATCCAGACTCCCCGCGGTCTCAAAAATGGTCGCCTCGACATGGGGATGGCACTTCAACTCCACCGAACCGTCATCGCGGTCGCGAAACCCTTCCTCAAGGTACAACTCGAACGCCCGGGGTTGCCAGGTGACGAACATGGGTTTGTCGCGCCAGGCCGCTCTGGCGGTGTCCCGTGAAGGCCAGATGGCGCTGCGCTTTCTGGCCTGGTCGGCGATGTTGGGTCGCATGGTTGGCAGTTCCAGCTTCAGCTGGTCGCGCAGCGCCTGATCGGGGTGGATGGGCGGGTCCAGCATCACAATGCGCCGGAACAGCCCGGGCTGCAGTGACTCGGCCGCCGCGGTGATGATCCCGCCCAGGGAACTGCCGATACCAAACTCTATCGCGGCCTCGCCGGTCTCTTCGAGCAGCATGCTCGCCACCTGGTTGAGATCCGAGACCAGAAAGTTCCACTGGTAACCTTCGGGAATGGGTCGGGTGTCAGAGTCGCCGTGCCCGCGCGCATCCACGGCGATCACCCGATATTGCGGGCTGAGTTGCTCGGCAACGAGCCCCCATGTGGCGGCGCAGAATCCGTTAGGGTGGTGGAGCAGCGCGATGGGACCATCACCGCCCCAATCCAGACCGGCGATCTCGATGCTGCCATCACCCTGGCCATCTGGGAATGCGTCATGTATCCGCCAGCGACGCTTGACCGGTCTGGATGACGAGCTGTCAGTCGTGGACGAACGACTCGACCCGGATTTCAACTGAACCCGACTTCCTCGGCGTACCAGCCGGCACCTACGATCTTCATGGAGTTGTTGCTCGGTTGGCGCTTCGGCCAGGCTTCCGGATTGGCCTGATACTCGCCCAGCGCACGTTCGGCTTCCTCGGCATCTTCTCCTTCGAACTCATAGATCGTGAGGTAGCCAGACGGCGGATCGCCGAGAAACCCACGCACGGCTTTGAAGCAACGCACGGATTTGATGTTGGGGCAGTTGAAGGTGTCCTCGACATGATTGCCGAGATACCACTCGTTGAAGGCCGCGACATGGTCTTCGGTTTCCGGTTCGACCAGACCCACCAGTATCAGTTGCTTAGTCATTTGTTGTCCTGCTCCTGGTTCAATTGAGAGTTCGAATCAGAGTTCAATTCGGAGGTTCAGCCTTCGGTTTCGATTTCGCGGATCAGCGCCGCGACCACCTCGTAGGTGGTGCACGATGCCCCGGCCTTGGCCGAAACTTCTCCAAAGCGCTCCCAGCCCTCGCCTTTGACCCGCTCGCGTAGTTCCGGATCCGATTTCATCAAGCGGATGAACCGCTCGCCGTTCTCAATAGACATGCTTTCCCTCCCAGGGTGCACGCAGGGTGTTGTCAGGTGCGATGGCCCGAGTCTACCAGCACTCGGCGGTGTCCGCCGAGTCTGCTATCGTTGCACGCTCGAGTCAGAACTGGGGGAAGAGGTCATGAGCTTAATTCGGCATCCGATCTGGCAGTATGCCTATTTCGTAGAAGATATTGATGAGGCCTGTCAGAAGTGGAATCAGATGATGGGCGCTGGCCCGTTCCATGTGGTTCGACACCATATCGCTGAGAATTTTTTGTATAAGGGCGAGCACGTCGAGGCGGACGTGAGCTATGCGTTCGGCCAGGCCGGACCTGCGCACATTCAGTTCATCGCCCAGCACGACGACACGCCCTCGATCTATCGCGACATGTTCCAGCCGGGCGAGTACGGTTTCCACCACATCGGCCTGCTGATTCACGACCTCGCTGGCGAGATCAGGCGCTTCAACGAGGCCGGATATGAGGCCGTGTGTACGTTGTGGGGCGGCGATTACGTGGCCTACATGGACTGTCGAAAAGATCTGGGCTGCTACGTGGAACTGCATGGCGATGCCCCGCTGATCCGAGGCCAGTTCGAGCGCTGGAAGTCCGACCATGAGGAATGGGACGGGGTCACCGACCTCATCCGCGAAGCGGGCTGATCGCAATGGAAATGCGGGTGCTCGGACGTACCGGGGTGAGCGTCAGCAAGATTTGCTTCGGCGTGGGAATGTTCGGGTACTTCGGCAATACCGACGAGAAGGAATGTGCCCGCATGGTGGATAGCGCCATCGATGCGGGCGTCAACTACTTCGACACGTCAGATCAATATTCGCACGGTGAGTCGGAAACCATTCTAGGCAAGGCGCTCACGGGCAAGCGGGATGACGTCGTGGTCGCCACCAAATTCAGCCTGCCGATGACCGACAATCCCAATCATCGAGGCAACTCACGGCGCTGGATCATGCGCGAGGTGGAGTCCAGCCTTAAACGCCTGAACACCGATTACATAGATTTGTATCAGGTGCATCGACCCGACATCACCACCGACATCGATGAGACGTTGGGTGCATTGTCTGATCTGGTGCGTGCCGGAAAAGTGAGGATGCTCGGATCCTCCACCTTCCCGGCGGAACAGATCGTGGAAGCACAGTGGGTGGCAGACCGGCGCGGGCGCGAACGTTTCATGGTCGAGCAGCCACCGTATTCGATCTTTGCCAGACGCATCGAGGCTGACGTTCTGC
>JAYGEV010000506.1:0-4597 GCA_046582225.1 Pseudomonadales bacterium | reverse complement strand
TTTCCCAGACTGGCGATGTTATTGGCGAAGCAGACATCTATATCGCGTACGGGCGCTATCCTCAGGCGATTGGTCTGCTGCTGGGTGTTCTGGAGAACGATGCAGATCGAAACGACGTTCGGCTCAAACTGCTGGAACTGTTCGTAGAAACCAATGATCGAGAAGCCTTTGAGGCACATATGGCGGAACTTGTCGATCGCTGTGACGATGACGATGCGCTGCTCACCGCACGAGAATTCGAGTCGCGGCTGGGTGAGAATGACCTGGAGGTAGGACTGTCCAGCGAGGCGACGCCTGAGAGCGACGAGGTAGAAAACGAGCTCGATGAGCTTACGGACGTGGATGATTTCGACCTTGATCTCGACGCAGATATTGACGATGGCGCGGCGTTGGAAGAGTTGGACCAGGATGATTCAATTGTGGAGTTCGACATCGGTGAAGATTCGGCAGAATCCCCGGAAGCCGACGCGGATCAGCTGATTGACGATGAACCTGATGTCGAAGCCCTGAATTCTGACGATGTGAATACCGAAGAAAGTTTCGAGTTGGAACTCGATGAAGTTGAGGATCTCGCCGAGGCTGAAGAAGGCGATCTGGGTTCCGGCGATGAACTGGGCGGTGATCTGGGCATCGACTTTAATCCCGACGGGAATCTCACAGCCGAATCCGACGACACCGTTGCGGAACCGGTATCTGGCGCAGCCGCGGTAAGCACTACCGCAGACACACTGCTTACTAATAAGTTGGAAGACACCGAATTCGAAACCGAGGTCGCAACGGTCGAGGAAGACGAATTCGAGTTTGACGACGAAGGTGACAGCGCCAACACGAAACTGGACCTGGCTCGCGCGTACATCGACATGGGCGACGAGGACGGTGCTCGAGACATCCTTAAGGAAGTGCTCGAAGAAGGTAGTTCCGACCAGCAGCAACAGGCGCAATCCATTCTCGAAGGGTTGTGATGCATCTGGCGCTGGGCGTCGAATACGACGGCAGTGCCTTTCATGGATATCAAATTCAAAAGTCCTCCCCGTCGGTTCAGAGCGCCCTTGAGCGGGCAATCGCACGAATCGCAGACCAGCCTGTACGGCTGACGGCTGCCGGCCGAACCGATGCCGGTGTGCATGCGACCAGCCAAGTGGTCGGCTTCACGACGCCGGTGACGCGTCCCCTGGATGCGTGGCGTCGGGGAGTCAATTCCCTCACACCGGCCGGAGTCAAGGTACGCTGGGTGCAGGAGGTAGACGCAGCATTTCATGCCCGCTACAGCGCGTGCGCGCGCCGCTATATGTATGTGTGGTACGAAGATCCGGTTCGCTCCCCCATTCTCGACGGCTGGGCGGCCAACACCGGGCAGCTGAACGATGAAGCCATGCATCGGGCAGCTCAAAACCTGCTGGGGGAACATGACTTCACCAGCTTCAGAGCGGCGGGTTGTCAATCCCAGTCCGCGCACCGGTGCGTTCACTCCATCGCGGTCAATCGCTACGGTCCGCTGATCGTTCTGGATATTGCCGCCAATGCGTTTCTACTGCACATGGTTCGCAATATCGCGGCCGGACTTGGCGAGGTTGGCGCAGGCGCGCGCGCTGAGCATTGGCTGGCAGAACTGCTCGGCGACAAAAACCGCCAGTTGCTTGGTCCCACCGCGCCTTCGCGAGGTTTATATCTGGTGGGCGTGCGCTACCCGGGATACCAGTTCCCCGCAGGGCACGCGCCAGCGCCGTTGCGTGCGCTCGGCGGTCTCGAACGGTTCTAGGCCACCTTCTAGAGCACCTTTTAAAGCACCAAGGGCGTTCGCGTAGAACGCTCTCACAGACTCCGCTAGACTACGCCCCTTTTTTCAGGGTCCGCGCGGCCGTGAGCACAAAAGTCAAGATCTGTGGGGTAACCCGGCTTGAGGACGCCGAGGCGGTTGTGCGCGCCGGGGCAGATTCGCTGGGTCTGAATTTTTCGCCAGGGAGCCAGCGGAAGGTCAACGTCGAGACAGCCGCGGAGATTTCCGTCCACGTACGTGGCGCGCTGCAACGGGTCGGATTATTCGTCAACGCAAGCGTTGCTGATGTAGAGGCGATCCTGCGACAGGTCGAACTGGACGTCCTGCAGTTTCACGGCGAAGAAACCGGCTCGTACTGCGAAGCCTTTGGGGTGCCGTTCATGAAAGCGATTCGGATGCGCGGTGCGCTGGACCTCGCAGCACTGCAAGATGAGTATCATGCTGCATGTTGTCTGCTGCTCGACGCCTATGTGCCAGGCGAAGCAGGAGGTACCGGCACTCGTTTTGACCTTCAATTCTGGCCGGAGCGAGCTTCCAAGCGACTCGTTCTTGCCGGCGGCCTTACGCCGGACAATGTCGCCGAGGCGATCCGTACCGTGCGACCCTATGCGGTGGATGTCTGCGGCGGTGTGGAGGGAGCCGCGAAGGGGGAGAAAGACCGAGGGCGCATCATGCAATTCGTCAAAGAGGTGAAAAGTGTCTGATTACAAGGGTCAGAATCGGTATCAGCAGCCCGTTGACGGTCATTTCGGCCGGTACGGCGGAAGATTTGTGGCCGAAACTCTCACCCATGCGCTCGATGATCTGGAGCGGTTGTACGACTCCGTTCGCCAGGACCCAGAATTCCAGGCCGAACTACGCAACGACCTCGCCCATTATGTCGGCAGGCCAACGCCGCTGTATCACGCCGAGCGCTTGACCGCCGAGCTCGGGGGTGCGCAGATCTTCCTGAAACGTGAGGACTTGAACCACACCGGCGCGCACAAAATAAACAACACCGTCGGTCAGGCATTGCTCGCCAAGCGCATGGGTAAACCTCGGGTCATTGCCGAGACCGGAGCCGGGCAGCACGGGGTAGCGACCGCCACGGTGGCGTCCAGGCTCGGGCTTGAATGCCAGGTGTACATGGGCGCAGAAGATATACAACGGCAAAGCCTGAACGTGTATCGGATGAAGTTGCTGGGCACCGAGGTGGTGCCGGTGAACTCCGGCTCGCGCACGTTGAAAGACGCAATGAACGAAGCGATGCGCGATTGGGTCACGAATGTCGATACCACTCACTACATCATTGGTACCGCGGCGGGTCCACATCCGTACCCGATGCTGGTTCGCGATTTTCAGTCTGTTATCGGTCAGGAAACCCGTGCCCAGTGTCTGCAGATGTTGGGTCGATTGCCGGATGCCCTGGTCGCGTGTGTGGGCGGTGGCTCCAACGCCATTGGTCTGTTTTACCCGTTTATCGATGATGTCGACATTCGCCTGATCGGTGTGGAAGCCGGCGGGCTCGGCCTGGAAACGGGCCGTCATGCGGCACCGTTAAACGCTGGCACCGTTGGGGTGCTGCATGGCAACAAGACCTACCTCATGGCCGACGATGATGGACAGATCATTGAAACCCACTCCATCTCCGCGGGCCTCGACTATCCGGGCGTGGGTCCGGAACATTCATTTCTCAAGGACATTGGCCGCGCGGAATATGCCTCGGTGACCGATGCCGAAGCGATGGATGCGTTCCGGCTGCTCAATCGCAGCGAGGGTATTCTGCCGGCGCTGGAAACCAGCCACGCACTGGCCTGGGTTGGCCGCCATGCGCAGGACTTTGCTGCCGATCAGGTGCTGGTAGTCAATCTGTCGGGTCGAGGTGACAAGGATATTCTCACCGTTGCTGAGCTCGACGGGATTACGTTATGAGCCGATTGTCCGATCGGTTGCAGGCATTGGCGAAATCCGAGCGTAAGGCTCTGGTTACGTTCATTACCGCGGGTGATCCAGATCTAGATGCGACGGTGCCTGCGCTCCACGCTCTGGTTGCCGGCGGTGCTGACGTGTTGGAGCTCGGTGTGCCGTTCTCCGATCCCGAGGCAGAAGGGCCGGCCATCCAGGCCTCCTCCCAGCGTGGCCTGAATCAGGGGACTACCTTGCTCAAGGTGCTGGAAATGGTTCGCGATTTTCGCACCACGGACCCGGGCACTCCGGTGGTACTGATGGGTTATCTGAATTCGGTGCTCGCGATGGGTATTGAAAAGTTTGCTGATGCTGCCGGCGCTGCTGGCGTGGACGGGCTGATCATGGTTAACCTGCCGCCCGAAGAATCCCACCAGCTCAAACCGCTGCTCGAGGCACACAACATTGATCTGGTGTTTCTGGTTGCTCCGACCACGACCGCCGAGCGGGCCGCATACATCGTCAACAATGCCAGCGGGTTCATCTACTACGTATCGCTGAAGGGCATAACCGGGGCCGACCATCTGCAGGTTGAGTCCGTGGCCGAGAATGTTGATTCACTCAAAGCCATTACACAGATCCCGGTACTCGTTGGATTTGGTATCAAGGATGCCGCTGCCGCTCGCGCCGTCGCCCGCTATGCCGACGGCGTTGTAATCGGCAGCGCTCTGGTGACCACCATGGCCGAAGCCGCGGCGTCGCCGGGCACGATTCCCGAACGATTGACCGCGCAGATTGGCGAAATTCGTTCAGCCCTTGATAGCTGAAGCTCTTGATACCTAAAGGAACGGATGAGTCAATTCAGGACTACATCGGGTACCGGATTATCAAAACGTCGCTAGAGGGCTGGCTCGACCGTATCGACCAGTTGCATCC
>JAYGEV010000122.1:0-3853 GCA_046582225.1 Pseudomonadales bacterium | reverse complement strand
CTGAACAACGTAGACGTGCGCTGCACCGATGTTGGGGATCTCTCCGGCGAGCCGGAATTTTCGACGATCGTGTGTCGGGCGGTGGCGGGATTTGCAGACATCTGGCGAATCGCTGGACCTCTGCTGGGCGAAGGTGGCAGGCTCGTCTTCATGGATCGCACCGGTGCACGGTCGGCTGGAACATTAAGCCAACCCGCAGCCGAAGGCGTACCTGGAGGGCTGAGCATCGTTCGAGAGCAGGTAAAGATTCCCGGTTTGGACACGCACCACGAAGTGCTGATCGTGGAGGAGTCACGGTGACCCGGGTGATCGCGGTCGCCAACCAGAAGGGCGGCGTCGGCAAGACCACGACCAGCGTCAACTTGAGCGCGTCGCTTGCGCTTTCCGGTTCGCGGGTTCTGCTCATCGATCTGGATCCCCAGGGCAACGCCACGATGGGCTCGGGGGTCGAAAAAGCAGAGCTGGAGGCGAGCATCTACGATTGGTTGATGGACGCGGCCGAACTGACTGCAGTCCTGCATCGTTGTCCCGGTGGCTACGAACTCATGCCGTCCAACACCGACCTGACTGCTGCCGAGGTCGAACTGCTGAGTCAGGAAAAGCGTGAACACCGGCTTCGCGAGCGGTTGAGCGATGCAGTGGAGCGGTTCGACTATGTGATCGTCGACTGCCCGCCGGCTTTGAACATCCTGACGCTCAACGCTCTGATCGCCGCCCACAGCGTGCTGATTCCAATGCAGTGCGAGTACTACGCGCTGGAAGGGCTTACCGCGTTGCTGGAGACCGTGGATCGAGTTCGCGAACAGGCTAACCCCGGCCTCGAGATAGAGGGGCTATTGCGAACCATGTATGATCCGCGCAACAGCTTGACGCGGGATGTCTCAAGGCAGCTCATCCAGTATTTCGGCGACCGCGTGTTCCGCACCGTGATTCCACGCAACGTTCGCCTTGCCGAAGCACCCAGCCACGGTTTGCCGGCGATTTTATATGATCGACAATCCCGCGGCGCGGTGGCTTACATGGCCCTTGCTGGTGAGATCAAGCGCAAACATAAATCCGAGATAACGCTGGAGTAGATCCGCGTGAGCAGAAAGCGATTGGGGCGGGGTCTGGATGCGTTGCTGTCGGGCGACGTTGCCTCCGACCTGAAGGAAGGTAGCCGAAGCGTGAGCGTTGGCGTGGCAGCCCCGCGCGCCGACCGCATCGATGAGATTGCCATCTCCGCCGTGGTGCGGGGGCGCTACCAGCCCCGACTCGGATTCAACGAGGACGCACTGGCCGAACTGGCGGCCTCGATCCGGGCCCAGGGTGTCATCCAGCCGGTGGTCGTACGTCCGCGGGCTCAGGGCGGATACGAATTGGTCGCCGGTGAGCGCCGCTGGCGTGCAGCGCAGATGGCGGGTCTGTCGGCGATTCCTGCAGTGATCAAAGAGGTGAGCGACGAGCAGGCCTCGGCGATGGCCCTGGTGGAAAACATTCAGCGCGAGGACCTCAATCCGCTGGAAGAGGCACAGGCCATGCAGCGCCTGAAGGAAGAGTTCGACCTGACCCAGCAACAGGTGGCCGACGCAGTTGGCAGATCTCGGGTTGCGGTAACCAACCTGCTGCGTTTGCTCAACCTGGCAGCACCGGTGCGCGACATGTTGCTCGGCGGGTATATCGAAATGGGACATGCCCGGGCGCTGTTGTCTTTGGATGCGATCGGTCAGGAGCGAATCGCCAACGACGTTGCGACGCGGCAGCTATCCGTGCGTCAGACCGAGGCGCTGGTGCGGAGACTTCTGCAGGGCAAACCGGCATCCGCCCAGCCGGTGTTGAAAGATGCCGACACTCGGCGCCTGGAGCAGGACATCACCGCAAAGATCGGTGCCCCGGTGTCCATCACGGTCAATGCCAAAGGCAAAGGTCAGCTGGTAATCCGCTACACCAGCCTCGACGAACTGGATGGCATTCTCAAGCACATAGCACCGTAAAGAAAAAAACAGGAAAAACGTTGTTTGCCAGCGGTTTCTAATTGAACGTGAGCAGACGCATTACTATACTATGCGCCGCCTTTCGGGCGCCTTACGAAGTTCGCCGGCTGCGGCCGAAACGGCCTATTTACTAGAGTGCCACTGTCTTATCGTATTGTGACCTTGCAGGTTGCTACGGCATTAGTTGGGGCGGCTGGCCTGCTGCTCTGGCGGATCCCGGATGCGACCGGGGCGCTGGCGGCGGGGCTGGTGTGTACGATACCGAACGGCTATTTCGCCTGGCGCGCCAATCATGAGCGGTCGCCCAGCAGGCTGCTCGGGGCGGGCGTTGCGAAAATGGTTGGTACGGTAGTGTTGATGGCGGTGGTGTTTGCAACGATCAAGCCGGCGCCGCTTGGTTTTTTTGGAATGTTCGTCGCATTGCAGATCGTACACGTCAGCGCCGCGGCGGCCATGAATAGCGGCAGCGGCCACGCACAGATAGAAACGAACGGGAAGACACGGACAAAGCATGGCGAGTGACAACGCAGAATACATTCAGCATCACCTGACCAACCTTACCTATGGTCAGCATCCCGACGGCAATTGGGGTTTTGCCCATAATGCCGAAGAGGCGGCTGCGATGGGGTTCAACGCGATTAACGTCGATTCCATGGGCTGGTCGATTGGCCTGGGATTGGTTTTTATCGCGATCTTCTACACGGCCGCGCGGCGCGCGACTTCCGGAGTACCCGGTGGACTGCAGAATGCCGTTGAGATGATCATCGAATTCATCGACGACATCACTCAGACGATTTTTACCCACAAGAACGACCTGATCGCGCCCATGGCGCTTACCGTGTTTGTGTGGGTATTCCTGATGAACTTGATGGATCTCATCCCCGTGGACTGGATCCCGGGGCTGGCTGCCTGGCTGGGCGTGAGCCACATGAAGATCGTGCCGACCACCGATGTGAACATCACCATGTCCATGGCGCTTTCGGTGTTTGGACTGATCCTCTACTACAGCATCAAATGCAAGGGCCTGGGCGGTTTCCTCGGAGAGTTGGCGTTTCATCCGCTGCCCAAGGTTGCCGCGCCGGCAAATCTCGTGCTCGAGGGCGTTACGCTGATCGCCAAACCGCTATCGCTGGGCCTGCGTCTTTTCGGCAACATGTATGCGGGCGAAATGATTTTCGTGCTCATTGCGCTGCTGTTCCCGGCCGGCATCGTCTACGGCCTGCTGGGTGGCGTGTTGCAGTGGGGCTGGGCGTTGTTTCATATCCTGATCATCACGCTCCAGGCGTTTATCTTTTCGGTGCTGACCGTTGTGTACATGGCCCAGGCCCATGACGTGATGGAAGAACACTAGTGTGAGGACGCGCAAGCGCGATGCATGCGTGAGCATGGATCAATAAGGCAAAACAATTCGTAACTGGGAGTAATCATGGAACTAGAGGTTCTTTTATACGTAGCCGGCGGACTGATGATGGGCCTCGGCGCAATCGGCGCCGCCATCGGCGTGGGAGTGCTGGGTGGCAAGTTTCTCGAAGGCGTCGCGCGCCAGCCCGAGTTGCTGCCCATGTTGCGGACCCAACTGTTCATTGTGCTCGCGCTCGTTGACGCGGTACCGATGATCGCGGTCGGCATCGGCCTGTACACCATTTTTGCGGTTGCGTAGCCACAATCTGCGGTGGCACAACCACCCGTTAAATCGGTTATCGAGGTGAGGCGATGAACATCAACTGGACCCTGGTCGGGCAGAGCCTGACATTTTTCGTGTTTGTATGGTTCTGCAAGCAGTACATATGGCCACCGATCGTCACCGCCATGCGTGAGCGGCAGGCGGCAATCGCAGAAGGTCTTGCCTCCTCAGAGCGCGCCGCCAAAGACCTGGAGCT
>JAYGEV010000386.1:0-9284 GCA_046582225.1 Pseudomonadales bacterium | reverse complement strand
AATCACTGTAAATTCCAAGAATTAAATCGCAAACGGCAATCGTCTCTTCGGTAATCTGTTCCGGCGTGCAAAAGACGTGCGCATCGTCCTGAGTAAAGGCTCGAACTCGCAACATGCCATGCAGTGCACCGGAGGGTTCGTACCGATGTACTTTTCCAAATTCCGCCAGCCGGCGGGGAAGATCTCGATAACTGGTAATGCCCTGCTTGAATATCTGCACGTGACCCGGACAGTTCATGGGTTTGACCGCATACACCCGCTCATCGGGCGTCGTGGTGAGATACATGTTCTCGCCAAACTTTTCCACGTGTCCCGACTTCTCCCACAACGAGCGATCGAGAATCTCCGGGGTGTTCACTTCCTGGTAACCGGCATCATTCTGCTTGCGGCGCATGTAGTCGATCATGCTCAGAAACATGGTCCAACCCTTGGCGTGCCAGAACACCGCACCCGGTCCCTCTTCCTGCAGATGAAACAGGTCCATCTCCCGACCGAGCCGACGGTGATCGCGCCTTTCTGCTTCCTCAAGACGCACAAGGTAGGCTTTGAGCTCCTTGTCATTGGACCAGGCGGTTCCATAGATGCGCTGCAGCATCTCGTTGTTCGAATCCCCGCGCCAGTACGCGCCGGCGACCGACATCAGCTTGAACGCGGTGCCGAGCCTGCCGGTCGAGGCAAGATGCGGACCGCGACACAAGTCCACGAACTCGCCCTGACGATACAGGCCGACTTCCTCGCCTTCGGGGATGCCCGCGATGATCTCCGCTTTGTAGACCTCGCCGATGGATTTAAAAAAGGCAACGGCCTCATCGCGATCCCATACCTCTCTGCGGATGTCTTCGTTGCGGGCGACGATCTTGCGCATTCGCGCTTCGATGACTTCCAGATCCTCTGGCGTGAAAGGTTCTTCCCGAGCAAAGTCGTAGTAGAAACCGTTCTCGATGTTGGGTCCGATCGTGACCTGAGTCTGAGGGAACAGCTCCTTCACCGCCTCTGCCAGAATGTGTGCCGCATCGTGACGCAGCAGTTCAACGCCCGGTTGCGAATCCCGGGTAATGATCTCCACGGCGGCATCGGCTTCAATCGGCAGGTAGATATCCTGGAGATCGCCGTCGACGCGCACGGCCAGCGCAGCCTTGGCGAGCGACTTGGAGATGTCCGCGGCCACCTCGGTGCCGGTAACCGGTCCGTCAAACTCACGTGTGGAACCATCAGGCAATGTGATGTTGACCTTTTTATTCATAGCGCCCGAAGACCGCTGGGAGAAAGCCGGCGATTTTGCCAAACGCACCCGCCGCGGTCGACGAGTATTTCGTATCCATCAAGACCCTTCGGCGGCCAAAAAGAGATCGGCCGCTTTTTCGGCAATCATGATCGTTGCGGCATTGGTATTGCCGGATACGACATAAGGCATCACCGAGGCATCCGCCACGCTCAATCCCGCGACCCCCTGGACCCGTAGGTTCGCGTCGACCACCGAGCCGATGCGGCAGGTGCTGGTCGGATGAAAGGTGGTCGAGGCATCATTGCGAATGTATTCGAGCAATTCGTCGTCGGAACTCATATCGACATCCGGCGCCAGTCTCCCGGTAACCATCGCGCCCATGGCCTCGGTCTCGAAGATGCCAACGATCATTCGTAAACCGCGAATCAGCGTCTGCCGATCCACCTCACTGTCGAGGTAATTGGCCTGAATCAGCGGTGGTTGGCCCGGCTCAATGCCATCGATATGAATCGAACCCACGGATTCCGGGCGACTCTGGTTGACCACTGCGGTCATCGCAGGAATAGGCATCGGCCGGATACGTCCCTCGGAGTTGTACAGCGTAGCGCCAGAGGCAAAGTGAATCTGCAGGTCCGGGGCCTCCAGGCCATCACGGCTATACCAGAATCCGCCCACCGGAGCGGACCCGGTGGTCAGCGGTCCCCGGCGCAGGAACAACCATTTCATCGCAGTTGGCAGCAACCGCCAACCCTGGACCTCGCGGTTGATGGACTGGTCGGCGTGCGTGCCGTAAACCGCCTTGGTCATCACGTGATCCTGCAGGTTTTCGCCAACCTCGGGCAGATCGTGAACGACGTTGATACCCAGACGCTGCAGCAGCTCACCGCCGCCAATTCCCGACAGTTCAAGGAGTTGTGGAGAGTTGATCGCGCCGCCACAAAGAATCACCTGCCGGGCACGGACGTTCTCGAGCACTCCACCGTTTCGCGCGACCTCCAGCCCCGACACCACTTTGCCGTCGAACAGCACGCGGCGCACTAGTGCGCCGGTGATCAGATCAAGATTAGATCGGCGCTTAACCGGATCGAGGTAGGCCGTCGCGGTGCTCCAGCGTCGGCCCGCGTGCTGATTAAACTGATAGTAACCACCGCCCGCCTGATCGGCGCCGTTGAAATCATCGTTGCGCGGAATGCCAATCTCAACCATGCCTTCGACGAACGCGTCCATGGGCGCGCGCTTGTCGCGTACGTCCTCCACATACAGGGGTCCGTCCAGTCCGTGAAATTCGTCGTCCACGCGCTGCTGGGCCTCGGCCTTGCGAAAGTACGGCAGAACCTCGTCGTAGCCCCAACCGGTGGCGCCGCTCTGGGCCCAGCGCTCGAAGTCCAGCGCCACGCCGCGCACGTACACCATGCCGTTGATCGAGCTGGAGCCGCCGAGAACCTTACCCCGCGGCCAGTAGATGCTGCGGTTGTTGAGCCCCGGCTCCGGTTGTGTGTTGTAC
This sequence comes from Pseudomonadales bacterium, assembly GCA_046582225.1. GTDB lineage: Bacteria > Pseudomonadota > Gammaproteobacteria > Pseudomonadales > Azotimanducaceae > JAYGEV01. The sequence continues at coordinate 6,555 of JAYGEV010000386.1, read as the reverse complement.
CCCCAGTCCACTTTTGGATTGCGAAAGTTGGTCGCCCAGCCAGCCGGAATATGCAGCATGAGATTGTTGTCGTTGCCTCCGGCTTCAATCAACAGCGTGCGCTTGTCGGGATCGGCGGACAGCCGGTTGGCGAGCACACATCCGGCGGAACCGGCGCCCACAATCACGTAATCGTATGGATCCATGTTACTCGGACCAGATTTTTCGCACGCCTAGCCCTCCAGCGCTTTGTTCCACTCGTCGAGGCGCTCGGCCGCGGATTCCAGCAGCGGACCCACATCCCCTTGAATTTCGATGCCGTTGATCACATCGCCCTGGGCGATCGCGTTGACCACATCCTGATCCTCGTCACCTTGAACCTCACCAAAGATCGTGTGTGCATCATCCAGCCAGGGTGTGGCGACGTGAGTGATAAAGAATTGCGAACCGTTGGTGCCGGGGCCCGCGTTCGCCATGGACAACTTGCCGGGTTTGTCGTGTCGCAATGCCGGGGCAAACTCATCTTCGAACTGATACCCCGGTCCCCCGGTTCCGGTGCCCAGTGGACAGCCACCCTGAACCATGAAGTCAGCGAGGACGCGATGGAATTTGAGGCCATCGTAATAGCCGCGCGCAACCAGATTGGTGAAGTTGGCGACGGTCAGTGGCGCTTCATCGGGCATCAGATTTACCCGGATCGTGCCTTTGGAGGTATCGAATACAGCTTGAAGGGTCGTCACGTAGTTTGCTCCTAATGGTGTACAGATCAGTTTCTGCTGTTTTGCTTATTGAGGACCGGCAGGTGATGCGCGGGCAACATGTAATTGTCGCATCTTCCGCCCGCCTTTTACGAGCCACGCAGCATCCCCGCCCAGCGCGGCTGGCGCTTGTGGTAGAAGGTCCCGACCCGCTACTATCGTGGCTGCGACCGCACCGCGGCAATTAGAGAAACAATGTGCGGCTAGTACTAGTCACAGACGCGTGGTTCCCGCAGATAAACGGCGTTGTTCGAGCGCTGTCTACGACGCGGGACAGACTCATTGGACTCGGCCATGACGTCGAGGTGATAGCCCCTGAGCGGTTCAAGAATGTTCCCTGCCCGACCTATCCAGAAATACGCCTGGCGCTGTGCACGCCGGGGCGGGTTGGTTCGTTGATCGCCGAGTACGCCCCCGACGCGGTGCACATCGCAACCGAAGGTCCGCTGGGCTGGAGCGCGCGCTGGTGGCTGAAACGCCGGGGAATTCCGTTCACCACCTCGTTCCACACCATGTTCCCCCAATACCTGAAGCTGCGGTTCGGGCTGCCGGAATCCTGGTCCTTTGCCGCAATGCGTCGCTTTCACGCAGCGGCCGGCGCCACAATGTACTCAACGCCGAGACTGCGCGAGCTGCTGTACAGCAACGGTTTCAGAAACCTGGCCGGGTGGGTACGCGGCGTGGACACTGAGCTTTTCACACCTGGCGCCGGCGAGCCGCTTCACTTCCCTCGACCCATACAAATGTATGTGGGTCGAATCGCGATTGAGAAAAGCATCGAAGACTTCCTGCGCACCGATTCCCCGGGAACCAAGGTCATCGTCGGCGACGGCCCGCAACGCGAGCAGCTCGAACGGAAATATCCAGCCGCGAAATTTCTTGGGCCGAAATACGGCGATGAACTCATAGCCCATTACCGGGCAGCAGACGTCTTCGTGTTTCCGTCCCGAACCGATACCCTCGGGCTGGTCATGCTCGAAGCCATGGCCTGCGGGATACCCGTTGCCGCCTATCCGGTTCAGGGACCGCTGGACGTCGTTGCCGACAGCGGCGCAGGCGTGCTGAACGAGAACCTAGAGACCGCCATCGAGCAGGCCCAGCTGATCCAGCCCGACGTCTGTCGCGCTCGCGCGCTGGAACATTCCTGGGACGAGTCTGTGCTGGAGTTTCATGCGAATCTGATTCACATTCCAACGCCGGCCTGTCTATTCCGCGCTGAAGGAGGAACTGCATGACCATACTCATTCTCGGTGGAGACGGATTCTGTGGTTGGCCGACCGCACTGCATCTGTCCGCGCAGGGAAATCGAGTCGTGATCGTGGACAACCTGTCGCGACGCAACATCGACAACGAGTTAGAGGTGCAAAGCCTCACGCCAATTGAAACCACCGGCACCCGCATCGAAGCCTGGCGCGCGTTGACGGGACGAGAAATAGAGTTCGTGCGCCTGGATGTTGCAACCGAATACGACCGGTTGCTCGAGTTGATCCGCAACACGCGGCCCGACGCCATTGTCCACTTCGCTGAGCAACGCGCCGCGCCGTATTCGATGAAATCATCCTGGCACAAGCGCTACACCGTCAACAACAATCTCAACGCGACCAACAACGTACTTGCCGCCATTGTCGAAAGCCGCGAGGACATCCACCTGGTGCACCTTGGAACCATGGGCGTCTACGGCTATTCGAGCGTCGGGGTGCGCCTGCCTGAAGGTTATCTGACGGTGAAGATGACGAACGACGACGGCGATGATGTTGAACAGGAAATTCTCTACCCGACCAACCCGGGCAGTATCTACCACATGACCAAGACCCAGGATCAGCTGTTCTTCGCGTTCTACAACAAGAATGACCAGGTGCGGGTGACTGATCTCCATCAGGGCATCGTCTGGGGCACCCAGACCCGGGAAACACGCCTCGACGAACGGCTGATCAACCGCTTCGACTACGATGGAGACTACGGAACGGTATTGAACCGGTTTCTCATGCAGTCGGCCATCGACTACCCGCTGACCGTTCACGGCAGCGGTGGGCAGACTCGCGCGTTCATTCACATTCAGGACACGGTACGCTGCATTGAGCTTGCAATCACCAGTCCGCCGGCGGCTGGTGAACGAGTGCGAATTCTCAATCAGCTGACCGAAACGCATCGCCTGATCGATCTGGCTGAACTGATCTCCAAACTCACCGGCGTGCCAATTCAGCATGTGCCGAACCCGAGACGCGAAGCAGACAGCAACGAGCTCGCCGCTTCCAACGAAGGTCTCGTTGGTCTGGGACTTCAGCCCACGACCCTGCGTCAGGGACTGCTCGAAGAGGTCTCCGACATCGCCAGACGCTACGCACATCGTTGCGACAAGGCGCGTATCCCCTGCGAATCACACTGGACGGCCGAAATCCGCGACGACGCAAAACGGCCCGCCGCCAAGTTTGAGAGCGAGGAAGCCTCCTCCGCAGGTTAGCAGCCGATCGGCCGGGCCTGTCGGTATTCAGTCGGGTTGCGTCTGCAACACCTCACGGATTCGCTCGGCGTGCTCGGCAAGCACCTGCGCGTGCGCGCCCTGTTTACCATGAAACCTGATGTCGACACCGTCGTAGCGCGGAAGCACATGGAAGTGCAGATGAAAAACGGTCTGTCCAGCGGCGGCGCCACTCAATTGAGCAACCATGACTCCGTCGGCCGCAAATGCAGACCTCACGGCTCGAGCGATTTTCTGCGTGGTCTGAATCGTCCTGCCAAGTCCGATGGGTTCAGCATCGAGCAGATCGCAGGCCGGGTGCTTGGGTATCACCAGCGTGTGACCCTCCACCTGGGGCATCAGATCCATGAATGCCACGGTCCAGTCATCCTCGAAGACGCGATGTGCGGGTAACTCGGCGCGGATGATCTTTGCAAAAATATTTTCCGGATCGTAACTCATGGCTGCCGCCTCATCGTTGCGCTCCAAACGGCCAGTGATGCTAACCTGGCGGTTTTGTTATGGGAATCCGACATGCAACTGGAAGGTAAAGTGGCCGTTATCACGGGCGGTGCCAGCGGCATGGGCAAGGCAACCGTGCTGCGGTTCCTTGCCGAGGGCGCCCGCGTGGTCATTGCCGATTTCAATGCACAAACCGGCGCCGAAGCGCTTGAGGAGGCTAGGGCAGCCGGTTTCGCCAAAGCCGTTCGTTTTATCAAGACTGACGTCGCCAGCGAGGCGGACATCCAGGCGATGATGGATTGTGCCGTTGAGAGTTTCGGTCGGCTGAACCTGCTGTTCAACAATGCCGGCGTCGGCGGCGCGATCGGCCCGGTAACGGAAACCACCGTAGACTCCTGGGACTACACAATGGATGTTCTTGCCAAAGGCGTGTTTCTCGGCATCAAACATGGGGCGCGAGTCATGCGGGCCCAGGGTGACGGGGGATCCATCATCAACACCGCATCCATCGCCGCATTGAGCGGTGATGGCGGACCCATGGTGTATTCCGCCGCCAAAGCCGCGGTTGTCAGCCTCACTAAATCTGCCGCGGTGGAACTGGCCCCGGACCGGATCCGGGTCAACGCCATCTGCCCTGGTTTCATCGCCACACCTCTGGCAGACGGTGGTCGTCCCGAATCGACCCGGAAGCGATTCGCCACAGCGCAGCCGTGGCCGGAACACGGAAACGGCGACCATATCGCAGGCGCCGCGGTGTTTTTTGCAAGCGATGATTCGACCTTTGTCACCGGAGAGGCCCTGATCGTCGACGGCGGATTGACCGCCGCCGGCCCTGAGCTGTCGAAGAAATTTCCTCGATCCTCCGGACGAACCTCGAAGGTCAGTGGCGTGACCAAGGGCAGCACCGGCGAGCCACCCGATTTGCGGCGGCTCGACGACTGAGCGACGGCCCTGCGCACCTGTATTCGCGGGATACCCGAACATGCCGAGCCGCGCCGTTTACTTGCGGGAACCGCCCGCATTCCCGTAGGATCTACGCTATTCGAGTCTATCCAGACGCTCTTTGATTACGCTAAAGGGGAACAAAATGAGTCATGATCTGGTCATTCGGGGCGGATCGATTGCCGACGGCAGTGGTAGCGAGCCGGTAATCGGCGATTTAGCCATAGACGGCAACACGATCACCCAGGTCGGAACCGTCGAGGAACGCGGCCATCGGGAGATCGACGCCCAGGGACATCTGGTAACCCCCGGATTTGTCGATACCCACACGCACCTGGACGCGCAAATCGGCTGGGATCCGATGCTGACTCCGGTCAGCTGGCATGGGGTGACAACGGCCCTGATGGGCAACTGTGGCGTAACTTTCGCGCCCTGCCGCCCCGAAGACCGTGAGTTCCTGGCAGCCATGATGGAGACGGTCGAAGACATCCCCAAGGACGCCATTCTCGGTGGGCTGCCCTGGAACTGGGAGGACTACGGCGGCTATCTGGACGCGCTGCAGACCCTGCACCCGGCCATCAACGTCGCCGGACTGGTCGGACACAGCGCCGTTCGCTACTACGTCATGGGCGAGCGCTCCATCGACGAGCAATCCACAGCGGCGGAGAAGCAGACAATGGCCGAGGTCGTCGGCGACTCGGTAAAAGCAGGCGCGGTCGGGTTTTCGACTTCCCGCTTTCTCGGCCACGTGATCCCCGACGGTCGACATGTCCCGGGAACCCATGCAGACCACGACGAACTCGTTCAGATCGCGACCGCCGTTGGCAAACATGGCGGTTTGATGCAGAACGTGTTGAACCTTGGCGGCGACTTTGAAGGCGAGGTTGCGTTGCTCGAAGCCGAGGCAAAGGCCAGCGGCAATCGGGTGTTGTTCAGCAACACGGCTGGCAAGACTCATGCCTGGGGTGAAAAACTGGGCGCAAAGATCGATGCGCTGCGTGCCCAGGGACTGGATATCAATGGAATCTCGATACCTCGGGGTTCGGGCTTCCTGACCGGATTGCAGGCCATGCTGGTCTGGCAGGGTGAAGCCTGGGAGCAGCTGGCAGGCCAGGATCTGGCGCAACGTTTGAATTCGATTCGCGACGCCCAGTTTACCACGCGCCTGGTGGCAGAGGCCGAGGCGAATCCGTCGAGGTTCGATGCCCGACAGATGTTCTGGCTGGGCGCGGGCGACGCGCCAGACTACGACTTCGACAACCGGCAAAGCCTGCAGGCCACCGCAGATGCCAACGCCGAGCAGCCGGTCGAAACGTTCCTGCGAATCAGCCGCGAAACAGACGGCCGGGCTTTGTTCACGGTACGTTTTTTCAACCAGAACAGCGCCGCTCTGGCCGACCTCATCTCCACCGAATGGTGTATGCCCGGATTGGGAGACGCCGGAGCCCACGTCAGTCAGATCATGGATGCCGGATGGGCGACGTTCGTGATGTCCCACTGGGCTCGCGACGTCGGACTGTATTCCACCGGGGAGGCGGTGCGCCGAATCACCTCGGTGCCCGCGCGCATTGTTGGTCTGAAAAACCGCGGTACGCTCGCAGCGGGGATGCGGGCCGATGTGAATGTGATCGATTTCGAGGCGCTGCACGAGCGAATGCCTGAGATGGTCCATGACTTTCCCGGCGGCGCCGCCCGTTTCATACAGCGCGCAAGCGGATACCGGGCTACGGTCTGCAACGGTCAGATCATTCTCGAAAACGACGAGCACACGGGCATCAGAGCCGGCGAGGTGGTTCGCAACTGAAGCTGCCAGCTGAATCCACCGCCGGGGCTTATCTCGGCACGCTGAGGTGGGTCCAGGCGCGCGACGCGCTCGCTAACCGGGTGGTGGTCATTCCCTTTGCAGCCGGCGCCAAGGAGCATGGTCCGTACCTGCCACTGGGAACCGATCAGCTG
>JAYGEV010000326.1:0-6604 GCA_046582225.1 Pseudomonadales bacterium | reverse complement strand
GTTTCTGCCATCGGCTGGCGGATCAAGTTCTTCTATGGCATGGGCCAGGCGGCGGAATCGATCAAGAATTTCGGTTTCGGTACGCTGCTCCTGCTGTACTACAACCAGGTGCTGGGCCTGTCACTACATGCTTAATCCGGTAATCGAGGTGGATGGTGATGCGGCAACGGGCGCCTGGCTTCTCTGGCAGGCACTGGTTTTGAAAGCAGATGGTCAGGCCATGTGGGTCAGCGCCCGTTACAGGGACACCTATGTGCGCGTTGACGACGAATGGCTCCACAAGAGTGTTGAAGTAGACATTCAGGCCTACTCGCCATATGAGGAAGGCTTCGGCAAGATGCGGTTCGCACCGCCCATGGGTTAGGGGACCAGACTCAGAAGCTTACACAGGGTCTAAGAAGTAAACAGTTGTGTGGCCTTGTCATAAATGGTGTAACCAGCAAAGCCAATGTACATGGCCGACGCAAGCACCATAAAGAAGATGTTGATCCAGCCGGGCCTTGCCGTCCTGGGCAGACGGGTCAGGTTCATGTACAGCAACAAGGGAACGTAAACGGCCATCGCAAAGCCGCCCATTAGCGCCGAGATAAACAGAAAATCGAGCCCCGCGATATCGTATCGCTCAAAGAACCACACGCTGAAGGTGCCGATGATCATCGTCGTGCTGACCAGTATCAGGTACCACTGTTCAACTTTGAACCATCGGCCGAACCTAAAGTTGGTGTGCAGCAGGTCCGCAAAGATTCGGCTGCCGCCGTCGACACCGCCCAGCTGGGTGCTGAAGAGAGCCGCGATACCGACGACTAGAAAGAGATACCGACCCGAGGTACCCATGCTCTCTTCGAGTATGGTAGCCAGATCCCACACAAGGCTGCCCCGGTCAGGCACCAGGCCAATGGGATGAAGCACAGCCAGCGCGCCAAAGATGAACAGAAACATCGTAAAACTTCCCAGCAGCCAGAAAAACACCACTTGATCGGCGACGACGTAGCGAAACCAGGAGCGAAATCTCTTTTGGTTCTCAGGCGTGTCCGGATAGATGTATCCCGTATCCACCTCTGTTGAATCGTGCTGGTGGGCAGCGCTCATCAGCATCGGCATACGCGCGCCCATGCCGATACGCTTTTCCCGCAGGTAGTAGGCGTAGTAAAGATTTCCCAACCCCCCGGCACCGGCAAACACCACCGCGCCAAAGAATCGGCCGAAGGTAAGCTCATCCCGCACGGAACCATCAGCGCCCATGATTTCCACTGGAAACTCGGGAAAGTCGAACACATTGGTTGCACCGTCCCACATTGTCACAAAGAGCTCTCTGCTGCCGATCTCCCATACGACATAGACAAGACCTGCCACGATGACCACGATGAGAAACATGATGCAGCGCTCTACCGCGGTGTAGATCACTCGAGGGCCGAAAAGGATGGCGGCGACCGCTGCAAACACCAACGCGGTCCATAACCAGGGCGGACTCGAATGCCCAGGTCCATAAATGAGATCGCGCAGCGCTACGCCCGTTTCCCGAGCCCAGCCGGGCAAAAACTTTCCGACGACAATCAGGAAGACCCACAGATACAGGATAGTTTTGACAACACGGATCATGCCGGTAAACGGGCTCTCGCCCGTTACGATGGCCCATCGACCCACTTCGATATTGATCCACAACTGCAGGAAGATCCCGATCGCGGCGGCCCAGAGAAGTTGGGCGCCGACGATAGATGTGATCCAGGGCCACAGGATGAGTTCACCTGAACCAATGGCCAGCCCCGCCATCACGACACCCGGACCGATCATTTTAAACAGTGACTTGTCGGGCCCGGGGAGTTCGGCCTCCTTCAAAGGTGGGACTGGTATTGGCATCGATCGCTACTTCCTCTGGATAGAATCCGACACGATATTCAGCGGTGCCCACCACGGAGTCTCGCGGCCTCGATGGCGCGCCATACACGTTCCGGGGTCGCCGGCATGTCGATGTGCGTCACGCCGAATTCGGCCAGTGCGTCGACAACTGCGTTGATCAGAAGCGCCAACGCTGGTGTGGTGCCGCCTTCGCCGCCGGGCCGAATGCCGAACGGATGAGAGCTCGCGGGAACCTCGGTGATGATCGTGTTGATGGGCGGCACCGTGTCGCTTCGCGGGATGGCGTAGTCCATGAACGATCCGGTCATCAGCTGACCATTACTGTCGTACCGAATGTCCTCACACAAAGCCTGCCCGATGCCCTGCGCGACGGCGCCGTGGGTCTGGCCGTGCAGGATGAGCGGATTGACCGCCAATCCAACATCGTCTACCGCGGTCCAGGCAACAACCTCCACGTTGCCGGTGTCGGGGTCCACATCGACTTCACAAACGTGGGCCCCGTAAGGATACCCACCAGCCTTGTTGGTGATGTCTCCGGCGCCATCGAGCGCTCCGCGCAACTCGGGTGGCAGTGTGTCGAGATCTCGAGCTGCATGTGCGAGCGCTGCGAAATCAATACTCGCAGCGCCAGGAGCGGTGAACGCGCCGCCGACGAAGGAGATCTTGTCCACGGATGTCTGCAGCAGATGTGCGGCGATCGCACTGCCTTTTGCGACCAGCACACCTACGGCCTCGGCCACAGCGATACTCACCAGTCGCATGGAACGGCCGGAGTGCGAGCCGCCACCCACTGAAATCCGATCTGTGTCGTTGGCGACGAAGCGCACCTGTTCGAAAGGAGTCCCGAGCCACTCGCTGACCAGTTGGGCAAAGCTAGTTTCGTGGCCTTGCCCGCTGCTCATGGTTCCGACCGCGAGCTCGACGCAGCCGTCTTCGAGCACGGTCAATTCTGCGCGTTCGCGCGGAATGCCGCTGGTGACTTCGATGTAGTTAGCAATGCCGATGCCGCGGCAACGACCGCGCGAGGCCGCCTCTGTGCGGCGCGTCGGGAAGCCAGCCCAGTCGGCCTCGGCAAGTGCGCGATCCATGGCTGCGGCGTAGTCCCCGCTGTCGTAGGTCACTCCCACGCCGTTGGTGAACGGCATGGCGTCAGCGGCGATCAGGTTGCGCCGCCTGAGCTCGACCCGATCGAAACCGCAGGCCTGTGCCGCGAGGTCGATCAGGCGCTCCATGACATAGATTGCCTCCGGTCGACCGGCGCTGCGATAGACGGCCGTCGGCATCGTGTTCGTCAGTACGGCGTGGCCCTCGAAGTGAACGCACGGAATGCGGTACACGCCCTGCATCATCGACAGGCCCTTGCGCAGCGGCCAGAAATACACGGTGTAGGCGCCGAGATTCAGCGTGTTGACGCCGCGCAGAGCCAGGAAGTTGCCGTCCGCGTCCAGGGCTAGCTCTGCGTGCGAAGCCAGGTCGCGCGCCTGGTAGTCGCTGAGAAAACATTCCAGGCGTGTGGCGGTCCAGCTGACTGGGCGTCCGACTTTTTTGGCGGCCCAGGGCACCAGCGCAAATTCAGGATAAAAGGCGTTTCGGGTGCCGAAGTTGCCGCCCATGTCGCCGAATACGACTCGACATTGCGACAGCTCCACGCCCAGAACCTCCGCCAGCCGCTCACGGGTTCGCACGGCCCCCGAACCTGAAGCTGTCCGCAGCGTGTATCGTCCGTCGGCCGGATCGAACTCGCCGATGACGGCGCGCGGTTCCATGGGACTGCCCGTGACGCGGTTGACGACACCGTCGAACTCGACGATGTGGGCGGCATCAGCGAACGCTCGCTCGGTCGCCGCCTGATCGCCCACCTCGCAGGTGAGCGCAAGGTTCCGGCTGCATTCGGGCCAGACGCGCGACGCGCCGGCAACCATAGCGTGCCGGGCATCGGTGACAGCGGGAAGTTCTTCGTAGTCGACGTCGACCGCCTCGGCCGCGTCGGCTGCGCCCGCGGCGCTCTTCGCCACAACCATGGCCACGGCTTCGCCCACGTAACGGACCCGGTCCACGGGAAGTGGGGCGTGTTCTGTCACATAGACATCGAATCCAGGTGGCAGGCGCAAGGTGGCATCCGGGGGTCCACTCCAGCTCACGTTGTGTGGAATCGGCATGAGCCCGTCGGCGGCCGCGTCGGTGCCGGTCAATACCGTGAGGACCCCGGGTTGTGCCGCGGCGATCGAAACGTCGATCGAACGGATCTTCGCGTGCGCGTGAGGCGAGCGCACCATCGCGGCATAGCAGGCGGACCTCGGAGAGACATCGCTGGCAAACGTGCCCCGACCCGTCAGCAGCCGACGATCTTCGACTCTGAGCCTCGCTGCGCCGATTCCGTCATCGTGGTTGTGTTCATTGCCGGGCAAGTCGGGTCTCGCTGGCCGATCCCAACGCCCTTCATATCAGGGGGTTGTCTCATCCGCCAGTAAAGTCGCAATTTTTCGATGGTTTGCTGCAGAATGAAAGCATGATCATCGACGCGCATGGCCACCTGGTTCCCGAAACACTCACCTCCGAGATTCAGACGCGGGTCGCGGAATTTCCGTCGGTCTCGCTGGTGACTGAACGCGAACGGTCGCTCGCGTTTAGTTTTTGTGGAAAAGGCGCGACCCGGCCCGTGGCACCGTTTCTCCAGGACGTCCGCAGACGCCTGACCTGGATGGCATCGAACGGCATCGACAGACAGGTCGTTGGCTGCTGGCTGGACATGTTCGGCTACGAGTTGCCAGGTGAGGAGGGCGAAGAATGGTCGCGGATGATCAACCGGCACATGGCCGCTGTTGCGCATGAGCATCCCGAGTTCATACCGTTGGCGAGCGTTCCCCTGCAGGAAGGGGAACGGGCGGCTGCGGTCCTCGCAGATGCGATGGCCGAAGGCTTCAAAGGCGTGATGATAGGGACCCGGCCGGACGCAGCCGGCGGGGTGCTTGACACACCGGATCTCGATCCGTTCTGGCGTACGGCGCATGAATCAGGCGCGATCGTATACATACATCCGGTCTTCGAAAGCGGCGACGAGCGCATACGCGACTATGGAATGGCCAATGCGGTCGGACGAATTACAGATACCCTGATCGCCGTTTCGCGCATCATTTTCTCTGGCCATGTCGCCCGTTACAGCGGCGCCAGGCTCGTGGCAGTGACGGGCGGTGCCGCGCTGCCATATGTTCTGGGCCGGTTGCGGCGTAACTACGAGCTTCAAAGCGGCAACCTTGGCGATCCAGAGGCGGCGTTGAAGCTGCTCTACTACGACACCATCGTGCACGACCCGAGAGCCTTGCGGTTCATGGCCGATATTGTGGGTGCCGATCGGATCATGATGGGATCAGATTCGCCCTTCCCGATCGGCGACGACAGTCCGATGGATGTTGTCTCGAAAGCGGGTTTTTCCGCAGCGGATGAGAGGCGGATCAATGGTGGACTTGCGATGCAGCTCTTCGGGCTGGATGGTGGGGCAGGTGACTAGTGGTATTCAATCGGATACCATCATTATATGACGACGATTGAAGACCGGATCGCGAACACCCTGCGCGAATCCCGCAAGAAAGCGGGGTTGTCGCTTCGCGCGTTGGCCCTGCTCGCCGGCACGTCACATTCCACACTGGTGGCTTATGAGCAGGCGAAAAAAGTGCCCACCACCACAACCTTCTTTCGCGTGATTGAAGCCTGCGGAAACGCAATAGATCTAAATATCCATTCGCGGGTCAGGGAGCGAGATGGCATTCCCCGGGGCGAAGAGCTTGCTGCCGTACTGGATCTGGCTGAGCGGTTTCCGCACCGCGCTTCTCGTCACCTGAACTTGCCGAAGTTCGGTGAGCATGGATAACCTCGTTGACAAGATCTTGGTTTTGCATGAGGCGCTGAAATCGGCTCACCTGCCTCACGCATTTGGGGGTGCGCTGGCTCTCGCCTGGTGCACCGAACGTGCCAGGGGGACCATCGATATCGACGTGAATCTGTTGATGCCTGAAGATCAGCATCAGAGTGCCATCGACGCGCTTCCGGCAGAAGTCAAAGTAACTAGGGAAGATCTCAGGATTCTCAGACGTGATGGTCAGGTTCGTTTGTGGTGGAACAAGACGCCCGTCGATCTGTTTTTCAACAGCACCGAGTTTCACAACGGCATCCTCGATCGCATCAGGTGGGAGACGTTTGGTGGCCAGTCCGTCCCTTTTCTATCGTGCTATGACCTTGCAGTTTTCAAGGCTTTCTTCAATCGCACCCGGGACTGGGCGGATTTGGAGGACATGTATTCGGCGGGGACGCTGGACGTTGAGCGGGTGCAGGCAACGCTGATCAGATACCTCGGCGCAGACGATGAGCGTATTGTTCAGCTGGGAAAGATTCCGGATAGAGCAGGCGGCGAATAGCTCTCCGGGGAACACGTTAGTGACAACAATGATCATCGAAATCCGGAGAACCTGTCATGTCCAACGCGCATCGTGACTTGCTCATCAGTGCGGATTCACATGTAGCGGAAAACGAAGATTTAAGGGCGCGCCTGCCTGAGCACCTCCGGGAGCGGATGCCGTTGATGGTGCTGGGCGCAGGGGGCGACTTCGATATCGAGACCAACGGCGAGGTGAGGGAACGCGCGTCCTCGAAGAAGCTGTCTGCACGGGACCGCGAGCTCGAGTTCCGTAGCGACCCATCCTTTGGAACCGACCTCGACCGCCGCATGCGCGACATGGCGCGCGAGGGCGTT
>JAYGEV010000239.1:0-5437 GCA_046582225.1 Pseudomonadales bacterium | reverse complement strand
TCGTGCCCCGGGGAAGAGATCGAGGTCCTGCACCGGCTGACTGGCCGGTTTGGATGCCCGGATGTCCGTAAAACGCCACACCAGATCCCAAAACGTGCCGGGCTGTTCCACCGACCAGCGGTGCAGATCGGCGTAACGCTCGAACGACCTGCCCGTCTGCGCCGCCGCCTGGGCGGTAAAGCGCGCGAGATTCGTGGTCGCTGCGGCGCTCTTTGCGGGTTGCCAGAGCGGTTGAGTGGCGTCCAGGTCATCCGCCACTAGCGCACCTGTCGGAAGCAGTTCCTCAACTCACCCACGAATATTTCCGGCTGCTCGAAGGCTGCGAAATGCCCGCCCTGGTCCAGATCGTTCCAGTAGATGATGTTCTTGTAGCGTTGTTCGGCCCAGCGCCGGGAGCAACGGAAGATCTCCTTCGGGAAAATACTGCAGCCGGTAGGTGCCTCGACGTCGCCACCGCTGAAGGAGCCGAAGCTTTCCCAGTACAGGCGTCCTGAAGAGGCTCCGCTACCGGTCAGCCAGTAGAGCATGATGTTGTCGAGCATCTCGTCGCGGCTGAGGGCATTTTCGGGGTGGCCATTGCAGTCTGTCCATGCCCAGAATTTCTCGAGGATCCACGCCGCCTGCCCAGCTGGCGAGTCGACCAGGCCGTAACCCAGGGTCTGAGGACGGGTGCTTTGCTGCTTCGAGTACCCCGAATCCCAATCCTGATAGTGCTTCATACCGGCCAGCGCCTGCTGTTCGATCTCGGTGAGGTCGTTCATGTTCTCCGGGCTGGGCTGGGCGATGACCATGTTCAAATGAATCGCCTTGCAGTGCTCGGGATCCTGGACACCTATGGCGGTGGTCACCGCTGAGCCCCAGTCTCCGCCCTGGGCGACGTAGCTCGAGTACCCGAGTCGCGCCATCAGGCTGGCCCACTGATCGCTGATTTTCTCGACCCCCCATCCCGGCGTGGACGGCTTGTCGGAATATCCGTAGCCGGGAAGTGCCGGGCACACCACATGAAAGGCGTCGGCCGGATCACCGCCATGGCTCGCAGGATCGACCAGCGGGTCAATCACTTTCAGAAATTCGACAATGGATCCCGGCCAGCCGTGGGTCATGATCAGCGGCAGCGCGTTTTCTTCTGGCGAGCGCACGTGCAGGAAATGGATGTTCAGTCCGTTGAGTTCGGTGCGGAACTGTCCGAAGCGGTTGATGCTCGATTCCGCGCGGCGCCAGTCGTAATCGTTTTGCCAGTAGTCGACGATTTCCTTCATGTAGGCCAGGGGTACGCCCTGGCTCCAATCCGCGGGCGTTTCCTTTTCGGGCAGGCGCGTCAACGCCAGCCGTTGTTTCAGGTCATCGAGCTGCTGGTCGGATACTTCGATCCTGAATGGTTGGATATCTGTCATGGCGAACCTCCTAGAGTGATGCGCATATGTGTCCGCCGTCTACCACCACGATGGAGCCGGTCATGTAGGCGGATGCGTCCGAGGCGAGCAGCAGCAGCGGTCCGTCGAGATCCGACAGATCCCCAAAGCGCCGCATAGGAATGCCTTTGACGAATTCGGGCGCATTTTCGGCTTCTACCACCAATCGGCTCACGTTCGTGGGTATATAGCCGGGCGCCAGTGCGTTCACGCGAATCCCGTACCTGGCGGCTTCCAGCGCCATCACCTGGGTCATGCGCGTGAGCGCGCCTTTGGACACCGCGTAGGGGAACTGGCCCTTGATGGTTCTGGTATCGGTGATAGAAGAGATGTTGATGATGTTGCCGCTCTTGCGGCCGCTGGCGATCACCTGCTCGGTAAAGGTTTTCGAGGTCAGCCATGCACCTTTAAGATTGGTGTTCATGACCCAGTCCCAGTCTTCTTCGTCGATCATCATGTAGGTTTTGGCGCCGGACTCGACACCCGCGTTATTGATGAGCACGTTGATGGGACCATAGGTTGATTCGGCTTCACTCAGGAAGCTTGCGATGCTATCGGAGTCGAGTACGTCGAGCTTGATCCCGGTGGCGTTGCCGCCGGAAGCCAGAATTTCGTCTACTCGCGACTGGATCTTTTCTTCACGCCTGGCACCCAGCACCACATTGGCGCCAGCCTCTGACAGCACACCGGCAAAATGATGGCCGAACCCGGATGATGCGCCGGTGATGGCGATGTTTTTGTTGTCGAGCTGGAACGTGCCCACGCTGACATCTCCTCCCCATTGGAGGAAACATCCTAACCACAAAACCCGGGGCTAGCCAGATTCTGCGGTGGTGGCGAGTTCCTGCGCCGCTGCCGCCTCGATCCTGGTGCCTTTGAAGAAATCCGGATTCGGTCCGGCATACAGCTGCACAGAGTGTGCGAAGCCGAACTTGTAGAAGTCCGCCTCGTCGATCAGGCCGTCCTCCAGCTGTTCGTAAGCCTCCGCCGCCGCATTGTTCATGTCGGTGACATCCCAGTGGCCCAGATCGAAGCTCATGATGGCGCGTACCTGGGCGCCCACCGGATTCAATTTTCGATCGAAAGCAATGCACGCCAGAGGATCGTCGGCTTCGCATCCGAAGTAGAAGTTCGGAATGAACAGATCGCGGAGATCTTCAAGCTTCTCCACACCCATCATCGCGAAATCGTCGCGATGCTCTGCATCGACCTGCCTGGGACCAACCAGCAACGTCTTTTCCAGCTGGTCCAGCTTGTCGCGGGTGGGCGAATCCGCATAGCGTTCAAAAAGTTCGTGAGCCTGTTGTAGATCCATGTTCGCGGGGTTGAGGTGCTCGAGGTTTTCCACGCTGCGCTTTTTCCAGCGGCTGAAAATATCCGCAAACAATCGCACGCCGTTCTGCACGCCGCCTTCCAGCAGCGCGACGCGAAGGTCGGGAAAGCGGCGGGTAACCCCGCCCATCAACAGCGACTTAGCCAGCACTTCGCCGGCAGCCGCGAAATGCCCCATGTGGTTGTACATGTAGTTGGACATCGAGCGCCTGTCATCGAAGCCCATGCCGCCGGAATGTGCAGCGACCGCAAACCCAAGCTCGGTGCACTTCGCCCAGAATGGGTCGTAGTCGTGCTCACTGTCGATTGCGTAGCTGTCCAGCCAGGTGATTCGGTTTGCCAGGTCAGGGTGTTCTTCGGCCACCTGTGGGACCGGACGGCGGATGAACGAGGGAATCATAGCGACCTTGAGCCCCAGGCTGTGCGCGTGCTCGAGTTCGCGGATGCCTTCTTCGGGACTGTACAACGGAATCATTGCAGCCGGTGTCATTCGATCGCTGAACTGGGCATAACAGGCGCTGATGTATTCGTTGTACGCGTGACACGCGGTCTGTCGGTTTTCGGTGTCGGTAGAAGATCCGAAAAAGAGCCCCTGAGTGGGATACAGCACCATGAAGTCGAGCCCGAAATCATCCATGCGTTCGTAGTACAGGCGCGGCAACATCGCGGTGCAGCGATCGAGCGTGTTGCGCGTGGGGAGCGCCCACCACGGGCCGCGTATTGAGCGCGTATGACGACGTTGTTCGTCACTCATCTTGTACCAGTTCTGGCCACGCATGCCGCCGAGAAATCTTTCTACCGCAGACTTGCCGCCGGCCTGCTCGATGAACTCGAGCAGTACCGGCGTGTATTCGATGATGTGGGAGTCGCCGTCGATGAGTGGGTGGTCGAGTTTGGCCCGGACCTGGGCGCCCTTGGTGAGTTTTTCGCTCGTCTGTGCCATCCGTATTCCCCCGCTGGATTTTCGTCGGCGCCGGTATCCCTGGCGTCATCCCGGAGAGTATATGATATTCGCAATTCGCAACCACACATATGCCCTGAATCACCGAGAGCGTCTCATGCCGCAACCGGAATCTATTGCCGAAGCCTTTGAGCCATTGCTGCCCGATGTCGAACCCGAAGAGATACCGATGGTCATCGCCATGGTAGAGCGACTGGCGGCGACGAATTATCGGGAGTGGTGTGAAGAAACCGACGATCCCATTGAGAAAGCGGGAATGCTTGCATGCGCGGCCCGCGAAGATGAAATTGCCGAATTTATCGAGTCACTTGAAAACGACTCTCAGGCTAAGACCGATGAGTTGAATGCCCGGTTTCCGGATCTTCGCGAGCGCTACGATTCGATCATGGCGGGCCGTTCACGTGCCGAACAACTGCGCATCCAGGCCCAAGGTGAACTGGGTGGCGCGGACTACATGCGTCAATTTTCGGCAGCGACCGACGGCGCGATTTCTGCGCGGTTTGCGTCCCTCGCGCTCTTCGAAGAATCGAACTCACGATTTCTGAGTACGTTGATTGGCGGGTCAGGTCGCTGAGCGACGTATAGTCGGCGGCACATTCTTTCAGGATCAAGTGAAGCCAACTCAAGCATGCTCGATGGGGTATTCGTAGCCTTCGAGCTGGCTCAACATTTGTTCCGTTTCGAGCGATTTCGCATGGAAAACGAGCGCATCAGGTACGTTGGGGGCAGCATGAACCAGTACGATGCTTCGCTTCAATATCCACGACCACCGCCAAAAGCGCGCTTCGGCCGATGTGATCTTGGCAATGTTCTCCCGGGGTAGGACGAAGTGATAGCCCATCGGTGCATCGAGGACCAGCCGCTCCTGTTCAATCTGCAGCGTTGCGGAGTTGTTCCTGGACATGAGCCTGCCCATCCGCAACTCGCCACGCCAGGTTTCTATGGTTCGCTCCTTTTGACTTGAATGACTCCCGGTCTAACAATGCCGAGCACTTCCGTAACCCATTGATTTTATTGATGGTCGGAGTGAGAGGATTTGAACCTCCGGCCCCCACGTCCCGAACGTGGTGCTCTACCAAGCTGAGCTACACTCCGAAAAATCCAGACTAGGTCGGGGGCGCGTAGTCTAAAAGCCTGGACGCTCACCCACAACCTTCGCAGTGCGAAGCTTATCGATCAGCCGCTTTTAACAGATCGGGAGCTTCCGATGCCTGCCAGTTGGAGAGCATGTCGATGAAATCGTCCTCAGTCTTGGCCTTTGCGATCAGGTAGCCTTGCACGTAGTCGCAACGAGCATTCACGAGATGTTGCATTTGCAATTCGGTTTCGACCCCTTCGGCGACGACCTGTTTGCCGAGGGTGGCGGCGATGCTGATGAGATGTTGCACGAGGACTCTGGCCTCATCCGATGTTTCCAGCTAGGTAATGAACGAGCGATCGATCTTGATCACGTCCAGTGGCAATTCGCGCAGCATGTTCAATGATGAAAAGCCGGTGCCAAAATCGTCCAGGGCTATCTTCATTCCGGCGCTGCGCAGTACCTCCAGTTCGCGCACGGCAGTTTGCGTGTCGCGGACAAAAACTGATTCGGTCACTTCGATCTCAATGTTCTTGGCAGGCAGGCTGCGCCGGTCGAGCATGGATAACAGTGCTAATGCAAATCCTTCTGACATGAGCTGGTTGGGAGACGCGTTGAGCGCGATGTGATCGATCCGAACATTGCGTCGATCTG
>JAYGEV010000236.1:0-2866 GCA_046582225.1 Pseudomonadales bacterium | reverse complement strand
TGCCCCTGGCGGCGATCAGCGAAACGCCGGATCGTCACGACCTGCGGGTTGCCATCGACATCAGCTATGTCGATACCAAGGGGCTTCCATCCTGGACTGAAGGATCGGTTGGCAAACTGCGTTACGATGACGGATCCGATGGACTGATCCTCAGCCGCGCGTTTGTTGATTATTCACTGAAACTCGCTGACACCATTTCCGCCAGCTTCGCTGTGGAATTCTACGACGACGATCTGGGTGGAATTGCCGATTTTACTGAAGCCTATGTCGAGTGGCGGCCGTTGCCGAGTTCAGCGAATCGCTACCGATTCAAACTCGGGGCTTTTTATCCGAACATTTCTCTGGAGAACACCGGCGCGAGCTGGAGCAGCCCGTACACGATGAACCTCTCGGCGATCAACACCTGGGTTGCCGAAGAGTTGAGAACCGTCGGCGCTGAGGCGTCGGTCTCGCGGCGTCCCGATATGTTTGGCGGTTTGCATACCTTCTCGCTTCATGGGGCGGTTTTCTGGAGCAACGATCCGGCGGGTTCGCTGCTGGCGTGGAAAGGTTGGTCGTTGCACGAGAGTCGCTTGGCGACAAGCTGCCGTTGCCGCCTCTGCCGCAGATTGCCCCGGGCATGATGTTCGAGGCGCAGGATCCGTTCGTTGCCCCGTTCAGAGAGGTTGATGGCCGTGCGGGGTACTATCTGAATGGCAGCTGGCGGTTCGGAAACCGCGTATTGCTGAGAGCGATGCACTTCGACAATCGCGCAGATCCTACCGCGCTCGAAGACGGACAATATGCGTGGGCAACCAGGTTCGACCACGTCGGATTGCAGATGACGCTGCCTGCAGATATCGGCGTGATATTTCAGTGGATGCGTGGATCAACGGTTATGGGCCCGCGCATCAATGGTCCTCACGCGGTTGACGTTGAATACGACAGCAACTTTCTGCTGCTCACCAAGTCTTTAGGAAAACACCGTTTATCTGCACGTTATGATCATTTCGAAGTTGCTCAGAATGACCATACGCCCGAAGATAACAACCCGGAAAACGGTCACGCCTGGACGGTCTCCTACCAGATGGCTTATACCGAATACGCGACCCTGGCCGTTGAATGGTTACGTGTTCAAACGCACCATTGTGGCTGGGCTTACTACGGCATTGACCCGGACGCAACTGAGCAGCAGCTGCAGATCAGCCTGCGGTTGCGGTTCGGCAACTGATACGCAACCCGCTATTCCGCACCCGCGGTGGGTTCGATGTCCGAGTATTGCCAGGCGATTTTCAATGCCTCATCCAGATTCTCGGTGGCTTGGCCCAGCCCCCGGTAGGCTTCGGCCAGACCGTGCAACGACCATCCGTTGTCCGGAAAGCTGTCGAGATCCGCGTTGAAGGTATCGGCTGCCTGCTGGTAATTCCCGGCGCGAAGGTGGGCCGAGCCAAGCGATTGCCGGATCGGGAAGTGCCAGTACGGTGGCTCTGTATAAGGTAGCGAGTCCTGGCTCGCGATGGCCTCATTCAAGCTGTCGATTTCGGCTTGCGAATCGCCGCTGCTGCGCGCGATGCGTGCGGTTACCAGTGAGGTTGCGATGCTCGCCAGAGTGTCCCCGATGTCGCCCTGGCGATCCATCTGGGCGCTGAATTCTCCGCTGTCGGTGATCGCCTGCATTGCGGCGAGATCCGCATGGGCGTTCTCAACATCTCCGAGCGCTGCATGCGCCATTCCGCGCCCGTAGTGGCGCATGTAGCTGGCGATCACGAGATCGTCTTCCGGCGCGGGCACAGCCAGTGCCTCGGCCCACATGCCGAAGCGAACATAGGTATAAGAGGGGACCGCCAGGTATGCCTGAATGGAGCCAAACTCACGTGCAGCCTGCAATGGCACCTTGGCCACCAGCTTCAATGCAGATTCCACCGCCAGACCTTTGCGGCCTTCCATCATCGCCGAGTACCACAGGAAGTGAATGTTGTGCGGGTAGTAAGCGGCCGGGTAGAACCCCTGTGCGTTGCATTGTGCGATGTAGTCCTCGTCGGCCATTGACGCCTTGTGGTTGGCGATCACTGCGTCGTGATAGCGGCCGACTCGCAGGTAGATGTGAGAGGGCATGTGGACCAGGTGTCCGGCTACGGGTACCAGCGGTCCCAATCGATCCGCTGCCGCCTCGGCCATCTTGGGTGCGTGCTTTTCCATGACATGGATGTACAGATGCAGCGCCCCCGGGTGAGTGGGATCAGTCTCCATGACCTGCTCGATGGCAGCCACCAGGGTGTCGGTATGCTCCTTGGGGCGACTATCTTCATCCCAGTAGGACCATGGATACAGATCCATGAGCGATTCGGCATACAGCACCAGTGCATGCATGTCGGCGGGATAATCCGCAACCAGTTCCGCCATGGCATCGGCGTACTCCGCGTCCAGTGCGCTGCGGTCGGCGCCATCGGTCGTGTAGCGAGCGCTTAGTGCATCGATGTAATCCTGCTCACGGCCGTTTTCATGCTGTTGCCGGGTGAGCGCGTTCTGCAGGGCTTCCCAGGCTTTGGGGATGTCTTCGTCAGCCATTTCCTTGTTGATGTTCGGCCCGAGTGCGAGCGCAACGCCCCACCAGCAGATGCCGCAGGTGTCATCCAATCGCGCTGCTTCAGCGAACGAACGTGCCGCCTCGGCGTGATTGAAGCCGTAGCTGAATGTCAGCGCCTGATTGAAATAAGCCTGGGCGCGTGCCGAGTCGGTACTGATCTGGAAGTTGACCGGTCCGATGCCTTCCAGCAACGGCGCGACGCCATCTTCATCGCTGCTGCTGGAGGCGTCTCCTGCAGCGTCCTCGGTGTCCCCTTCGGGACCAGACGTGCAGCCACTGGCGGAAAGTAGGAGCAGGCTA
>JAYGEV010000200.1:0-1535 GCA_046582225.1 Pseudomonadales bacterium | reverse complement strand
GTTGTTGAAGACGATGTCGATGCCGCCAAACTGCTGTTCAACCTCGCCAAACAGACTTTCCAACTGGCCGGGATCAGCGACATCCACCCGTGCCACAGAAGCCTTTGCCCCGCGTTGCTCGACTCCGCTCGCCGTATCGGCAAGCCCCACTTCATCCACGTCAGCCAGAGCCACTGCAGCGACACCGGCTTCCGCCAGCGCATACGCATAAGCCCTGCCGATACCCACCGCAGCGCCCGTGACAATTGCTACCTTATCTTTGATTTCCATGATCTGCCTATCCTGATTTGCCTATGCTGATCTGCCTAGATTCAATCGTGATTACTCTTCGACCCGAAGCGCCTGAGACGGGCACGACTCGCAGGCAAAGCGAACCTTTTCTTCGAGTTCCGCGGGAACGGTATCGACGATTACCAGGGCGTCGGCGGCATCGAAGAAAAACACCTCGGCCACGGCTTCGACACACACCCCATAGCTGGAACAGAGCTTTCGATCAACAATGACTTTCACCGACGCCCCCTCATTCGCGCAGCGATGCGTCCTGCGCCGACAAAAATTTATAACAGGTTACAGACTCCGGTGGAAGCAGCCGCGACTTAGCGCAACGCCGGCATGACTTCCTCTACGAACCGTCGCGCGGAGGTTGCCGCAAGATCTGGAGTGGTCGTCGGCGACGGACCTGATATCACGAATCGCTCTATGCCCAGTTCAATCAGCACCCGAAGTCGCGCAGACCATCGCGGAGATCGAAGCCGCTAGCGGAACTGGCGCGTTCGTTGCCGCCGACGTCAGCAACAGCGCAGATGTGGCACGCATCGTCGACACCGCGAAAGAACGCTTCGGCGGGCTGCGCCGGATTCGGCGAATGCCCGCGCGATTCCTTCACCGATACCCGTTCCGCCGCCCGTGACCACCGCCGCCTGGCCGCTCATGTCGAAAAGTTGTTGAACTGGTCTACTCATGGTTTACCCATTCTGCAATTGCTGGTGTCAGGCACGCGTGGTGACTCCGGCATCTTTGGTCACGGTGATGTGTGAGAGGGTTTTATCGGTGTACTCGAGTCGCCAGCTGAGCAGGCGGCGAGCATATTCTGCAACAACCGCCGGTTGGGCCACCGAGATGTCCGTGAGTTCGTGCGGATCCGCGCACAGGTCAAACAAAAGTGGCGGCAGTTCGGCGAAGTGTACGTACTTGTATTCGTGGTCTCGGATCACGTTCAGACAGGCCGTCTCCATACTCAAACCCAGGTCTGCTTCTGCCTGAGAGTGCCGAAAGTCGTATTCGAAATGTGCGGCCTGTCGCCAGGTTGCCGGCTCCGCGCCGTCGAGAAACGGGCCCAGGGAATGACCGTCGCATTGACGTGGACATGGTAACCCCAGCCAGTCGAGGAGCGTGGGCATGATGTCGACGTGCTCGGTAAAACGGTCGACGAGTCCGGGCTTTACGCCGGGCCCTGCCACGATCATGGGAACCCGGAACGACTGATCGAAAAAACCTGTTTTGCCGTACAGCCAGTGATCGCCCATCTGCTCGCC
>JAYGEV010000019.1:0-3001 GCA_046582225.1 Pseudomonadales bacterium | reverse complement strand
AATAAGCCCAATTACGGGGTGTACTAGTCACGTTAGTGGATGAGGAACGACGGGAGACCCTCTAGCCAGACTACGAGGGCTACGCGGCGCTGCTTCTATCGCATCCCTTCAATTGGCATCCCTTGCTCGCCACTGCCACGGCGGGACTGCCTCAGATAGGTGCCACAAACCAGTACCGGCCGAACTGGCGCCGAAAGCCGGCCAGAATCGCGAACTCCGTTTCGCCGGACCGTCGTTCGAGAGAGTTGGCACGAAGGTCGAGTAGGCGCGCTCAGTCAATGGCGAGGGACCCGCGGCGAAATCGCTAGCAAGCTACAGGTTACATGCAACGCGAGCGCTTGTTCCACGAGACGCTGGTAACACTCAAACCGCAACGCTTGATGGCCGTGCGACAATCCCCGAACATAGACTGGCTTAACTGACGTGAGACACGCCAATGGAATCACCGTAAGGCAGAATATTCTCCACTTGCGCACCATTGCCTTGATCTGTTGGTGCTACGGGGTACCGCAGGTATTACCCTCGTACAGGCCAATATTGTCGATCTGCACGTTCAGCGCACTTTGCGCAAAATCGAAAGCTACCCTAGCCCGCAAGTCCGTCGCCGCAACCGTGAACGTATGGCTGAACGGCTGATACAACGTTGACAGGTTCTCCTGGAACTGGCCGCCGCTGATATTTGTATAGTCGTCCAAATTGGAATCGAGATAGGCCGACATGATTCTCGCATCCTGTGCCTTTGCGCTATAACAAAACGTATATTCCTGCCTGCCGATCACCATCACCGAGTGGCTAATCTGCGCGTGCCAGGAATCGGAAGATACTGCGCTAACGTTGATGTTCAGTTCTCCATTGGCCTCGAATATCGTGTCGGTCGCGATCTCGACGGTGTTCCAGTTGTCGTCAAACTGGCCCGCGATGAAGGTGCCGCCGCTGGAGATCAGATTACCCGCTCTCGGCAGCAACGGCGACTGCTCCGAAAAGAACAGCATGTCATTGCTGAACAAACCCTGCGGGTTCTGCAGTTGTAGGAAGTGCAGTCCTCCGGGTTGCGGTAGCGCTGCGAGTTCGACCGTTAATATCTCTCCGTCACAGTCCGGCATGGTGCCTGTTTCGCAGCGGACTTCTCCGTCGACCTTGCGTCCGTCGACAAATAAAGAACTGCCGTCGCGTACATGCCTACCGTTAATTCTCAACGTCGAGGCATTGCTGAGGAAGGCCAGCTCGACGTTTCGTGTTTGCGCTTGGATCGGTGCAACCGGCCATAGTGCAGGTTGTGGGCTGTCCAGATCGACGTTCTGGCCCAACCTGCCGGTCAGTGTGATGACCAATTCGCCTGCCGTCGCTGCGGCAATCAACTCTGCACGCGAAAAAGTGGTGCCGTCGCCGCGCACCTGATAAGCCCCACCGGTAAATTCGAGACCGATCGGCGTAGCAGTGCTGTTGGCAATCTGCGCGCCTTCCGCCTCGAGCAAGATTGCGCCTTCCGATGCGGAAAGTTCCAGCGCGTCAAGAATGTTCGTGGTTTGCGCGAGTCCGGCGGTATCGACGTTGAGGGTCACTTGACGGGCGAAGCTGCCGGAAAATCCGGTGCTGCCCTGTAGCACCAATTCCCAGATATCGGGCGACGCGCCTGCAAGTATCCACACATCGCGCTCCGGGAATGTATTGTCTATGCCAACCAGATTCATCAGGTCGATAATGTTGAGGCGAGCCTGCGGTGTCACCATCCAACGATCGTAGGCGCCGCGCCACGTTGGGGCGTCCATCCCGGTGCCAGGCGTATTGGTGCTCATCAGGAACGGCATTTTGTGGCAGTCGCCACAGGTTTGCGCGCCAGTGGCTTGCCCGCCGGCATCATTGATAAAACTGAATTCGAAAAACCCGTCTTCGGCCTGGCTGGTCAGCACGTTGTCAAAGGATCTCCGCTGCGCTGGTGGGAACGGCACACTGAGTAGGAAGCGAGACATTGCGGTGCGTGCTGCATCATCCAACGCACCCGCTTTGCCTTCGTCGTTCAGAGGACAATTGTTTTGGTCGCACATCGTGGATGCGAGGCTGCCATCTACCAGAACCCGAGTGCAGCCCTCCGGGTTGTCGATACTGCAATTGGGACCAACGTCGGCGTTGATAGAGGAGGTATTGATGCCGCCGTACGGATCGCCCGGTATGCCATCCCAATGGTAGGGTGCTGTGTTTCTCAAGCCGCGAATAGGCATCGTCAGGCGTGGGGGAATCTGCGTACAGCCGTCGACATCACAGATCGGCGTATCCAAAACCCAGAGGAGTTGATCCTCATGACCGTCGGGGTGGCAACTTTCGCAGGAAAACGTTTCGGTGGTGGATGCATTGGCATCATTGAATGCGATCCGTCCCAGTTTCACATCCGCATGGGTCGGATCGTCGAGCACGATAGTAGCAGTCAGACTGATGTCGTTTGGCGTCGAGACATCAACGACCGAAACGGTGTTGTCCGCCACGTTGAGTACCCAAGCTACGGCCGGTGAACCGTCGGCGTTGGACTCGAGTGCGATGCCGCGCGGTACGGCGCCGACAGCGACGCGGTCCAATACTGTGCCGTCATCAGGGTCGAGCGTCACCAGTTTGTTGGAACTGGCCGCGGTCATTACCAGGGTGTTGTTATCGTCGCTAATCTGAATGCCGAAGGGCGTGGCCAGAGCCATGCCCGGATCGGGGTGCACCGGCGGTAAGGGTTCAAGATCAAAGATCTGCGGAGAACCACAGCCCGATCCGCAGTCGATGCGGGTGATCTGGTTGAAAAACGCCCGGTTTTCCATTTCGACAAGTCCCTCTTGCAGGGTTCCTGCACGTCCATTTGCATCGTTGCGCGCATCGGTTTGAGTCACAAACACGCGACTACTACTGTCGACAGTCAGGCCATAGAGCAGCGTGCCGACCGTATCCACGATTTCGACCAATTGATCGGTTGTCGTATCGAACACAAAGAGATCTCGATCGGGCAGCAACGGGTTTTTTATGA
>JAYGEV010000610.1:0-7687 GCA_046582225.1 Pseudomonadales bacterium | reverse complement strand
AATGGGAAGGAAAGCGCGAAGCAGGAATTCAGCGCGCAGGAAAGCATAGAAGCGATTCTCGCCGAGGAGGATCCCGCCCTGCAGGAGATCGAAGCGCAGATCCAGGCCCAGGAATTCGACTATCCGATCCTCTGGCTGGAGGAGCAGATCGCAGCGGTGGAACACACTTCGCATCGTTACGACGCAGAACTCATACGCCCCCTGACATTGCTTGGAGACGCGCGAGCCGGCAAGGGCGACTTCCCTGGTGCATTGGACAGCTACGAACGAGCCGTCCATCTCAGCCGCGTAAACGGTGGGCTCGTTGGCAGCGACCAGATTCCCATCGTCTACCGGGAGGCGAATACCTACAAAGCCATGGGCGACTACGCGAGCGCCAACGACCGCGAGGAATATGCCTACTACGTACTGACCAACGCCCATGGGCCCTACGACGAAGAGATGCTGGCCGGAGTTTTCCACCTCGCCAACTGGTACAGCGAAACCCACCACATTTATCCTGCCCGGGCATTGTATCAGCAGGCGGTGAACATCCTCGAAGCCAACAGCCAGCAGACATCTCTGGCAGCCATTCCAGCCTATGAAGGGCTGGCGCGCACTTAGCGTCTGGAAAGGTTTACGGCGTTTTACCACGACAATGCATTTACCAACGTCAATCCGACCTATGCCACTTCTCTGTCGGTGAACAACTTCCCAGCCGGCGAGCGGGCGTTGCAACAGATCATTCAAATTCGCCGCTCCGGTGATGAGGTCGATACGCTGATCCTCGCGCTTGCCATTCTCGACCTGGCTGACTGGTACCTGCTGTTCGATAAAACCCGACGCGCGTATCCGCTCTACGAGCACGTTTATACATTGTTGGCCGACACCGAAGGGTTCGCGGTCGCCGACTATTTTGCCGAGCCCAAGCTGCTGTACTTTCCGATGCCTCAAGCCCCACGAGCTCCGCCACGGGGAGTGCGCGGCGAGCGCAGCGAGGGCTTCGTCGAAGTCAGCTACCTGATATCCAAGTCTGGGTACGCCAAGTCACTGAAAACAGTTCAAGCCGAGCCAGAGGGACTGATGGATTTCCGCGTGCGCAAGAGCCTGCGTCTGTCCCGCTATCGACCGATCCTGACCGAAGGACTCCCGGTCGAAAAAATCGATCACACTTATCGATATGATTTTGCCTACTTCCCGAAGTTGAAATCCAGCGGGTCGCCAGGACCGGCAGACCCCGCCGAACCATCAGTTCCATCCTCGCCCTCAGAAGCACCGGAACCAGCAAATCCGTCCGATTTGAGTGAGGCTCGCGAAGATGCATAGCGGTACAGCTGATATTCAGGAAGGTCCGGCTATGGTTGAGGGGTTGCGCCCGCGTAATCTGGAGGTCGCCTTGGATACCCCCTTGGACACCGAATTGAACACCACGCGCAGGGTGGTCGTAACGGCCGCGCTGGGCGTGGGTCTGCTGATCGGTCTTGCTGCCTGCAGCTCGAGCAGCTCACCGCCTTCTTCATCGCCGCCGAGCATGCCGGGGATGCCGAGCAGTTCGCCATCAACGCCCAGCCCGCCCAGCAGTTCACCATCGACGCCTGGCTCCCCGGGCACTCCCAGCCCACCCAGTTCGCCATCATCGCCGGGTTCGCCAAGCTCACCGGGCGATCCCAGCAGTTCGCCACCGCCCCCCGGCGGCGAGCAGTCTGGCGATGGGCCCACGTCAAGCTATGAAAATCTTCCGGGCGGCCCTTCGGGAATGCCCGGTGGCTCGGAATCAGAGGACTCTCAATCCGGTGGCGGCGGCAGTGAACCACCCGGCTGGGTAGATATGGAAAGTGGCGGCGGTGCTGAGGGTGATTGGGAAACCAGCAATCAGCAGCCGGGCGCGGCGGATATCCCACCGATGCCTTCCGAATCGGGAACTCCGAGCAACGGCGACGGCACGGGTGGCGACCGTGAGTTTGATGAGGCGCTGGAAGATTTCGACGGTGAGATCATGGCGGAGCGCGAAGTCATCAGAGCTCGCTCTAACGAAACCGCCGGAGCATCCGGCTCATCGATACCGATGCCGGCAAGCCGCGGCCAGGGCCATGGTGACGGCGAGGGAACCGCGACCCCTGGCGCGGTACCGGGACCAGATAGCCCGGGCGGACCCATGGGTGTGCCGCGGGCGCGATCCACGCCCCCTGCCCCAGTCGCTGGTGCAGGTCAGATCCCTGACGACATTCCAGACGCAACCGATGACGACATTATTGCTCGTCAGCTTCGCGAAGCTGCAATGCAGGAAACCGACCCCGAACTCAAGGCAAAACTCTGGAAAGAGTATCAGCGCTATAAGGGCGCATAACAGATTAGCGAACAGACGTAGATGTACCAAATGAATAACAAGATCGGGCTAATCGTATTGGGCTGCCTGCTCAGCTCCGGCTGCGTGGATCACGTTGTCAGAACCGTCGACATGACTCCCCCAGAGCAGATGGATCGACCGCAATCCGAAGATGAACTCCTGGATATCGGCATCGCGATTTTTGATCCGAATGTTCCCGAGGGTTACGACGAGCAGGTCAAACAGCTGATTCAACCCGACATCCGTCGGGCAGAGGCAAACTTCATCCCCTATGTCGCCAAGAATCTGCTGCAAAGCACCGGCAACTGGGGTGCCGTTCGGGTGATTCCCCGACCCACTCACGCGGTCGATGTTGTGATCTCAGGAAAGATTCTCCACTCGACCGGCGAGAATCTGGTTATCGACATCGTGGTGCAAGATGCGACCGGCAATCGCTGGTTCACGCACAAATACGACGCGCTTTCGAGCAAGTATTCCTACGATGAAACCATCCCCAGAAACTTCGACACGTTTCAAGCGGTGTACACGCAGCTTGCAAACGACCTGCTGGCATACCGCAAGGAACTCAGCAGCGAACAGATCACCATCATTCGCAGAACCGCGGAAATGAAATTTGCCCAGGAGTTTGCGCCGGACGCCTTTGCTGATCACATCGGCGTCGACAACGCCGGCAACTTCGAACTCAAACGTCTGCCGGCGGACGACGACCCGATGCTCGCCCGGGTGCGGCGGGTGCGAGAGCGTGAGTATCTGTTCATCGATACCCTGGATGAATACTATGAAAGCTTTCACCGTGAGATGATTGGCTCATACCAGAACTGGCGCCGGGCGACCTACGAAGAGGCCATTGCCTACAAGCAACTCAGAGCGCAGGCCAAAGCCCGCACGATCGTTGGTGCTGCCGCGATCATCGCCGGCATCGCCGCGATGACCGAAAGTAGCGACCCGTACGTGGGTACCAGCGGCCTGGTAAGCGTGCTCAGCGGCGCGCTCATCCTAAAAAGCGCCATCTCCAAGCGCGCCGAAGCGGAGATCCACGCGGAGGTGCTGCAGGAAGTGGGAATTGCGGCCGAAGCCGAGATCATGCCGCACACCATCGAACTCGAAAACCAAACCGTGCGCCTGCAGGGGACAGTAGAGGAGCAGTATCAGGAACTGCGCGGAATTCTCCGCACGATCTATTTTGAAGATATAGGATTGCCGGTTCCCGAAGACCAACCAGAACCGTCCTGATGAGCGAAGACTTCAGCGAGATTCGGCCAAAATCGGTCCCGCTCAGCCACAGCGCACCTGCCCAACCAACCGCCGTCTCCGGGCCAACCGCCACCAAGCGGCTGGTGGTCGGGCTCGTCGTAGCCCTCCTGTCAGCGATAGGAATAGTGGTTTTCTGGGTAGTGCCAGATCTGGTGCAGCCACCGACGCTACCTGCCAGGGACGCATCCCAGGCAACATCCACCGATGCACCTGGTAGCGCTCCACGGCCCGCGACCGATTCCGAACTGCCGCCATTTCAAGCCTTGCAGAAGCAGCAGGCACGACAGCAAGCGCAGGACGAACTCGCTCGCTTCGTTGAACGCCAGATTCAGCTCGATGAGCAGATGCAGGTGGGCGAATGGGGCGAGGCGGAATACGACAGGGCCAAATCTTTGGCCACTGCGGGCGATGAGCACTTCGTGAAAGAGGAGTTTGACGCGGCCATCGCAACCTACGCCGAAGCTACCGTTACGTTGAGTTTACTGATCGAAACTGGCGAAGGTTTATTCGCCCAGGCCATGGCCGCGGGGCTGCAGGCGCTCAACGAGCGCAACACGATAGACGCAAGCCAGCAGTTTGATCGCGCCTTGACCATCGATCCAAGCGATTCCGACGCCATCGATGGGAGGCGACGTGCGGACCGACTTCCCCAGGTGAATACGGCCATGCGGCAGGCGAAGAATCACGAACTTGCCGGCGAGTATGCGCAGGCCCAGGAGGTATACGGCCGCGTTAACGACCTGGATCCGGAGACTTTCGGCCTTGATGCGGCCCTGGCGGGCGCGCGCCAGGGCTCCAGGCGGGAACAGATAAAGGAATATTTGTCGGTTGGCTTCAGCGCCCTGGACCAAGGTCGACTGTCCGCGGCGAGAACGGCATTTAATCGAGCGCTGCAGCTGGACTCCGGCAATCCCGTTGCCCTGGGGGGTCTCGAACAAACCGCCGAAAAAATGGCGGGCAATCGCATCGAGGAGCTAAGGCAGGCGGCAATCGCGGCAGAGGGCGTTGAAGACTGGGACACGGCCCTGAAACGATACGCGGCTGTGCTGGCGTCGGATGGAAACATTCAGTTTGCGCGCGAAGGCCGCAAGCGGGCGACCGACCAACTGTGGGCGGCCACCGCGCTCGCGAACATCATGGCTTCGCCCGAAAAGCTGTCCTCGCCACAGTTGTACGCTCAAGCCGAGGAACTGCTGGCACAAGCCAGGGCATTGAACCCACTGGGTCAGCGGCTCGAAAATCAGATCGATGCCGTAGACTCGCTGATCAACGCCTATCGCGATCCGGTCGCGGTGACGTTTCTCTCCGACAACATCACCCAAATTACCGTATCCACCATTGGCAAGCTGGGGAGCTTCGATGAAAAGCAACTGAATCTCCGACCGGGTGCATATACGGTGGTCGGCAGCCGAGATGGTTGTCGCGATGTCCGCGAACAGATTGTGGTGCGCCCGAATATGAAGCCGGTAGAAATCCGCTGTCTGGAACGTTTGTAGCGCGCGTATCGAAAAGGCGAAATAGCACACGAACCCCATGAACGAGCCAATAGCAGCAAACAGCGAAGCGCTCTCTAGAGCCACCGGCGATGAGGTCATCAAGGCGGTCGGGTACACGCCCCCGTCGGAATCTCGTGAGCGCAGACTGGCGTTGTCTCCCGTACAGATCGGCTTGCTGCTGGTGGGTCTGCCGATACTCGCCGTGATGTGGTTTCTGTTTACCGCAAAATCGGTGAGCGTGGAGCTTGTACCGCAATCCGAGGAAGTAAGCATCAGCGGCGGATTATCGTTCGAACTGGGCGGCATCTTTCTGCTCATCCGGGGTGACTATCGGGTCACGGCCCAGGCCCCGGGCTACTACCCGCTCGACCAGGCGTTCACGGTCAACCAGGAGCGTACCCAGAGCTTCCGGTTCGCATTCACAAAGCTGCCCGGCCGGGTGACATTCGACAGCAATCCAATCGCCGCAGCGGTCAGTCTCCAGGTCGAAACTGCTGAAGGTGACATGACCGCCCAGGCGATCGGTATCACTCCCTCAGCCGAGATTGAAGTCCCAGCCGGTCCACAAACCATCACTCTGACAAAACAGCGATACCAACCTCTGGTTCTCGATGTCGAGATCATCGGCCTTGATCAGCCGCAGATCGTCAGTGGTGACCTCGTTCCCGATTGGGCCCAGGTGACGATCACCAGCATTCCCGCCGGTGCCCAGATACTGGTCGACGACATCTCGACCGGGCAGGTGACACCGGCCGTCGTGGAAGTCGGTTCCGGAGAACATGAGATCCGCATTAGATCGCCGGGTCACAAAAGCCACCGTCAGCGAATCCTGGTGGCCGCGCTCGATACCATCAGCCTGCCCGAAGTCACCCTCCAGCAAGCCGACGCACTGATGACGGTCACCAGCAATCCGGCCGGTGCCGGGGTCACGCTCAACGGCCGGTTTCAAGGTGCAACCCCCCTTGAACTGGCGGTCAAATCAGCAACCAGCTATCGCGTGCAGGTGTTCAAAGCCGGCTTTGCACCCGAACATCGTTCCGCGTCCGTGCGCTCAGGCGAGGAGCGATCAATCCATCTCAAGCTGACCCGTCTCACTGGAAAACTGGTCGTTACAGCGGATCCGCCGACCGCCCAGCTGCTGGTAGACGGACGCTCCCGCGGTTCGGTCAACCAGACTCTAACGCTCCCCACGGTAAGCCACCGCATCGAGATCAAGCTCGAAGGTTATGCCGGCTACACTACCGAAGTGACCCCGCGCAATGGACTTACCCAGGAACTGAAGGTGAAGCTGCTTACCCTGGAAGAAGCGCGCCTGGCTGCGATGAAACCCGAGATAGAATCCGCCCAGGGCCACGAACTGGTCCTGCTCAGTCCCGATCACTTCACGATGGGAGCTTCGCGGCGCCAACCGGGACGACGCGCCAACGAAACGCTTCGCGAGGTGGACATGCAACGATTGTTCTATCTCGGCCGTCACGAGGTGACCAATGCGCAATTTAATGCCTTTGCGGCGGGTCACGATTCCGGGGAATTTCAGGAGCACGCCCTGAACAAGGATGATCACCCGGTGGTGGACATCAGCTGGGCGGAGGCCGCCCTGTACTGCAACTGGCTTTCCAAACAGGACGGTCTGCCGGTGTTCTATCGCTCGGAATTCGGCAAGATTACCGGCATCAACCGCGCCGCCACGGGCTATCGCTTACCCACCGAAGCCGAGTGGGCGTGGAGCGCCCGACAGAATGGCAGTGGCACCGACGAATTTCGCTTCCCCTGGGGCGGCAACATGCCGCCACCGGATCGACATGGAAATTACGCGGATCGGTCGGCGGCTCATCTGGTTGGACGCATCATCTTCGGCTACAACGACAATCACATCGTGGCAGCCAACGTCGGGACGTTCGCCCCCAATGCCAAGGGCCTTTATGATCTGGCAGGCAATGTCGCAGAGTGGGTCAGCGACTTTTACGAGATACCCAGCGCCGACCCCAGCAAGGATCCACTGGGGCCCGCAACCGCCGACTATCACGTGATTCGCGGTTCAAGCTGGATGCACGGGACCGTCACCGATCTGCGCATGTCATACCGGGATTACGGCGTCGACGGTCGTAACGACGTCGGATTCAGAATCGCACGGTTCGTGGAGTCGTCATGAAATTGTTGACCCGCTGGTTGCTGATCGGATCACTGGCAGTCCTGGCCGTCCACGCGATTGCTGCGGACGCTCCGGTCACTTCGGAAAACCAATCCGAAACAGTTGAACCGCAATCCGCCGAATCGACCAACGCTCCCATCGACGACAAGCCGGCCGAAGAAATCTTCGTTCCTTCCGAGGACATAAGCGAGGATTTTGCGGTCTCATTTCCAGTTGATATTTAGGCATTCCTTTCGCGAGGTGTAATGAAGCGTCAGTTACCATTTGAGCTCATCTACCAGGTCTCGGCCCTGGTGCTGGCACTGATTATCGTGCACCTGGTGTACGTAACGGTGATTCGACCCAACGCCGACGCTCTGCTGATCGCCGAAGCCCAGGCAGCAGAAGCCGGGGAACCCTACGTACAGCAAGGCTCGCTGTATTTGACTCTTAAAGACTACGAGCAGGAGTCCTGCTTCG
>JAYGEV010000600.1:0-1835 GCA_046582225.1 Pseudomonadales bacterium | reverse complement strand
TCGAGCAGACCGAAATAGGCCGTCAGCCCGGTGCCCCCGAGCGTTCCCAGCACCACCCTGGAATCCACGGAATCATCGAAAATGCGGAATCGGTCAACGTGTTCATTGCCTATGGCGTATGCCTGCATGCCCAGCGCACCGCTGACCATTGCACCCTCCGGAAAATCCGGATGCCTGGAGGTGACAATTCTGCCAACGCCCCGGGCGCGCATCACAACGCCAAGATCCAGGGGCGCAGCGTAAGCCACGTCGCTTTGCATCTGCCCGCGCATGGAAGGATCGAGCGAGATGTACTCGACCCGAACCAGAACTTCGCCATCAGCGGGCTCCGGGATCGGCGCTTCGTTGTAGCGGAAGTCCGACTCCTTGATCATGCCTTGTGGCCGGGCAGCCAAAAGAAACTGGCGATTGATATCACTCACACTCATGCCTCTGCTTCTAGCGGTGCCGCATGGCGCGCGTCCTAAACAGCGCGTCATGGGCACTCAGCTCCGCCATTCGGCCCCGAGATCTACGTCGTGAGAATGTTCACGCCGCTGATGCCAGGTGCGCCATACACGTGGGTGTAGGCGACCTTCGGGTTGCCTGCAACCTGGCGGTCACCGGCGTCACCACGCAACTGCAGAACGTTCTCATATACCTGGCGTAGTCCCGACGCGCCCACCGGCTCACCGTTGGCCAGACAACCGCCATCGGTATTCACCGGGAAACGGCCACCGATATCGGTCTCACCGTTTTGGATCATGTGCTCCTGCTCGCCGTGCTCGCAGAATCCGTTTTCCGCCATGTGCATCACCTCAGCGCCGGACTCGGTGTCCTGGAGCTGAGCAACGTCAACGTCATCCGGCCCGATGCCGGCGATCTCGAATGCCGCTTTCGAAGCATCGATGGTCGGACCGGCACTGTGCTCGAGCGCCAGTGAGGGAGCCAGTACTTCAAAGCTGCCGTGGCGTCGTGAACGAATGACCGCGGCCTTCAGATACACGGGTGTCTTGGTGTATTTGTGGGCCTGGTCAGAGCGCGCCAGAATCAACGCAACGCCACCTTCGCCAGGGGAGCAAAACATGTACTGGGTGAGCGGATAAGAAAGCATCTGCGATTGCAGAACTTCTTCTTCGGTCAACGCCTTGCGGCGCCAGGCCATGGGGTTCATGGAGCCGTTGCGCATCGCCTTAGCGCCCACCTTGGCCAGCGTGCTCTGGGTAATACCGTACTGCTGCATGTAGTGATTGATCTTCATGCCGAAAAACTGCGTGGTCAGCGCCATACCGCTGCCGCCGTACCAGTCACGGCCATTGCCCGAGCCACTCTGGATCCGAAACGCACCACGTTCGTGCTTGTCGAAGCCAATGGCGATGCCGAGATCAAAGGCGCCGGACATGATTGAGTTATACGCAGAAAACAGTGCCGAACCGCCCGTGGCACAGCCATTTGCGACGTTGATGAACTGCAACCCAGTGAGTCCGAGTAGCGAGACCATCGTGTCTGGCGCGCCGGCAGCAGAGCTGCCGCCAAACGCAAACTCGATGTCTTTCCACTCCACCCCTGCATCTCTGCACGCTCGGCGCACTGCTTCAGCGCCCTGCTCCATTCCGGTCACACCCTCGTGCCGGCCGAATTCGTGCATGCCTATTCCAACAATTGCGACGTCACTCATTTCGTCTCTCCTTCTCAGATCGGTTTGAAAGCGTAAGTTACGATATCGTTGCCATCTTCATCCTGGCCAACCGGTTCCAGGGTCAGTTCCATTTCCATACCTTCGACGAGCTTTGTCGGGTCAGACTCAGTCAAGCGCGATTCAATCTTAGCCTGTCCGGGGAGCTCCACATAGCCAA
>JAYGEV010000076.1:0-5368 GCA_046582225.1 Pseudomonadales bacterium | reverse complement strand
TCCTGCCAGCGTACAGTGATGAGGATTTCCGCCTTGGAATCGATCTTGCCCGTGATATTCGGATCGCTGATCAATGCGAATGCGGCAACGAACATAAAAGCGAAACCCAACAGCGCGTTGAACAGCAGATCGGTGAACGCGTCCTGAGATTCGTGCTGGACGTAAATGTTATGGCGCATCTGACTGAAATCTGAGGTCAATCAGAACATACAGGCGCGTGACCAGTTGCGCCGCCGATGCGTCCAGAACGTGATACTGCAACTTCAAAAGCGTGCTGGTGATCAGGCCAGCCAGGGTGGTGTAAAGTGCGACCGCCATGCCGCCACTCATGGCGCTCAGCAGCTGCCGTACCTGGCTCGGATCAAACTCCTGCATCTCACCAACCGGAAGCAACATCAGGATGAAGCCAACCACGGTGCCCAGCAATCCCAGCTTCAACAGCACGTCGCTGGTGAAGTGGCCAAGCGCATTGCGGTTGGCGAG
Source organism: Pseudomonadales bacterium (assembly GCA_046582225.1). Taxonomy (GTDB): domain Bacteria; phylum Pseudomonadota; class Gammaproteobacteria; order Pseudomonadales; family Azotimanducaceae; genus JAYGEV01. The sequence goes on along the minus strand of JAYGEV010000076.1, from coordinate 4,885 downwards.
TTCGTCGGCGAAGGCTTCCAGAAGTGCGCTGGGGTTGGAGTCGGTCTTACGTTTCAGGTTGGCGAGAAATCCACCCAGCAGTCCTCCCTCGGGATCCTTGATATCGTCGTTTGTGACCGCTGCTTCAAGGATGGCAAATCGATGTCGTTCGGCGCCGAGCCGTTGAGACAGCCAAAGCCAGTGGACACTTGCCAGCGCGTAAATACCGAGGATCAGATAAGAGATGTAGCTTTTGTCGGAATTCAGCGCCAGGCTCACCAGGCCCCGGTCTTCGGCGACGAAGAAGCCAAACGCCACGAGCCCCAGAATGATGAGTGCTCGAAAGACCAGGTTCGCGTCTTTCAATTCGTGCATGAGTCGTAGCGGCGCCTCGGGTAAGCGATGGGGTTGTAGACATGAATACTACATCAGCCGAGCGCCGCACCTGAACAATCTGACACACAGGATGCATTCACACCGAAGTTCCGGTACAAGATAACCGTTGCAAGAGGATCGTCGGGTGCAAACGTGGACTGTCGGTGATGTAAAGATCACCCAGATTGTAGAGCTGACGTTTCAAGGCCTTGATGCATTTTTGCCCGATGCGACCCCCGAGGCGGTACTGCCCATCGAGTGGCTGCGGCCGGACTTCGTTACCGCCGAAGGTGTTTTGAAGTTCAGCATTCATGCGCTGGTCATCGACACCGGGTCGAGGCGAATTATTGTCGACACCTGTGTTGGAAACGAAAAGCCGCGTGAGGTGTTTCCCGAGTGGCACATGCTGCAGACCCGCTTTCTCGAGGATCTGACCCAAGCGGGCTACCCGCCCGACAGCATTGACACCGTGTTGTGCACGCATCTTCATCTCGACCATGTTGGCTGGAACACGATGCTTCAGGACGATCGTTGGGTACCGACGTTTCCAAATGCCCGATACCTGATAGAGCGCAGCGAATATTCCTACGTCAGCGAAGAGGCTGAAGGCGAACAGGTCGAGGCGTGGTTGCGCGATATGAACCGTGCCGTCATGGCGGACTCCATTCAACCCATTGTGGATGCAGATCTGGTTGACCTGGTGGGCAACGACCACCAGATCTGTGAACAGGTGGTACTTACCCCAACCCCCGGCCACACGATTGGACACGTGAGCGTGCGGATCGCCTCGCGCGGTGAACGGGCACTGATTACCGGCGACTTTGTCCACCATCCGTGCCAGCTTGTTCATCCCGAATGGTCTGTCAGCACCGACTATGATCCGGCCCAATCGGTAACAACGCGCCTGGATGCCTTTGCGACGCTGGCGGACACCGGAACCCTGGTCATCGGCACTCACTGGCCGGAACCAACAGCCGGTACGATCGTTCGCGCTGGCGATGTCTATCGCTTGAACTACTGATTCGCCGCTTGGTTTGGAGGTGAGACAATAGTAATGAAAACGATGTTGCCGATGGTGATTGTGTGGCTGTGCTCGCCGTTGTCTGCTTCGGCCGCTGGACCGGGCGGGGAGGGAGCCGATCCGGCGCCGCCATTGGGCCAGCACGTTTATGAATCCTATTGTGCCAGTTGCCACGGCCAGAAGGTCGCGCGGGCGCCTGATGCGCACATGCTCAAGCTGATGACGGCAGACAGCGTGCTCAAAGCGCTGAACGACGGCGTGATGGTCGAACAGGCTGAGCCGCTGCATGCCGACGAGCGCAAGGCGGTCGCCGAATACCTCACCGGCAAGCTGCTCGGCCAGGAAAATACCGACCCTGCGTTGAGACGCTGTGTCGGCATCGACTTCGATGCCGGTAATCATCCCATTGTGAAAGACTGGGGCATTGACCACGCCAATACACGCAATCAATCCACCGCCTCCGCGGGGCTTGCGAGTGGCGCGCCGACAAATCTCGAGGTCGCCTGGTCCATTGCGTTTCCAGGCGCGGTGCGAGTGCGCTCGCAACCGGCTTTCGTCGGGGGCTATCTGTTGCTTGGCTCTCAGGACGGCGCCGTGTATGCGCTGGACGCCGCCAGCGGGTGCCAGCACTGGAAATTCCAGGCAGTATCCGAGGTGCGAACCTCCATCGCGGTGTCGGAGTGGGCGAACGAAGATGACAACCCACAACCGGTCGCGATCTTCGGAGACTATCTGGGTAACGTATATGGGCTGGACGCGCGCACTGGCACCCAGCTGTGGAAGGCGCGTCCGCATGATCACCCTCATGCCACCATTACCGGTACCCCACGCATACTGAACGAGGTGGCCTATGTTGCAATTGCATCGCACGAGGACGGCTCGGCGGTCCGTCCGGATTACCCATGCTGTAGTTTTCGCGGTGCGGTCGCCGCGCTCGATGTTCAAACCGGCAAAACGATCTGGCTGACCCATACCATTTCGGAGGCCGCGATTCCCAGGGACGTCACGCGGGTCGGCACCCGGCGGTGGGGGTCATCGGGCGCTGCCAGCTGGACGACTCCGGCCATAGATGCGAGTCGTCGTCAACTCTATATCGGCACGGGTGACAACTATTCAGGTCCCGCAACCGCCACCAGTGATTCGGTGATTGCAATCAACATCGACAGTGGTCAGATCAACTGGGTATTCCAGGCGACCGCGGGCGACACCTGGAATGGTGCCTGCATGCAGGCCGTGAAGGGCCCTAACTGCCCTGAACCGGAGGGTCCGGACTACGACATCGGAGCGAGTCTGATCGTCACCACCCGCAGCGATGGCAAAGACATTGTGCTGGCGGGCCAGAAGTCCGGCGCTGTTTTTGCGCTCGACCCAGACACCGGAAAGCAGATCTGGAAGCGCAAACCCGGCCGGGGTGGCATTCAGGGCGGCGTCCATTTTGGGATGGCGGTGGCGGGCGACCTGGTATACGTACCGGTGTCCGACATGCCGTATCCGTCGGATGCGCAGGTTTACAGTGAGCCTGCTGCACCTGGACTGTACGCGCTCAATACGCGCTCGGGAGAAACCGCGTGGCAATGGCGCGCAACCGAAGATACCTGTCACGGACGGCGGTTTTGCGACCCGGGGCTCAGCGCTCCGCCGACCGTTATCGGCGACTACGTGATGGCAGGGAGCCTGGACGGCTGGCTGCGGGTCCATGACCGATACACCGGCAGAATCGTATGGTCCCTGGATACGACACTACCGGTGAGTACGATCAACGGTGTGCCCGGTCGTGGCGGATCACTCAACGGCCTGGGAGCGGTGGCGCATCAGGGACTGATCTATCTGGCGTCTGGCTATGGTATCTATGACCACATGCCTGGGAATGTGCTCCTGGTTTTGCGCGAACGACGGTAGTCGACCGGCAACCTTTAAACCGCGCGCCACCAGTCCTGCATGACGACCGGCATGGTGTCAGCGTATTGCTGCATGAGTTCACCGGCGTCCGCCGGCAACTCCTGGGATTGTGTGGATACCAGATCCGACGCACCTTGAATTGGATCCAGCCACTCGAGTTCCATTTCTTCGATCATGGAGCCAAAGTCGGGCGCCTCGTGGTGGGGGCTGGCCTGATGATTCATGAATCCCAGGTAGTCGTCGAACGATTCCAGGCAATAGTAAGTGCGTGGCTCCGCGCCACGCCAGTATTCGTAGCGTCGACAGCTCGGCTCATGTTTGTGTGTGGCCTCGAACATCTCGCGAGCGGTGGTCTCGAACGCCGCTTCTTTGCCTTGGATTATCTTGATTTTTGCCAGGAACGTGGCCATGTCTTCCCCCAGGTCGTGATGTGATCTTCGCTTAGGTAAGGTAGCGGAAGTGACACGGGCATTACAGGGATAGATACTGAATCGAAACCGGCTGTTTCAGGCGTCGGGACTCGCTGGATCACGGTCCTTGAGTCACGTCACGAATTCGCCAAGTTTGGTAATATGCGGCTCTGCCGCTGGCGCGGATCTGCATAGACGGCGGGCAACGACTGTCACCCCAGATGAATAGAAAAGAGAGACTTTGTGAGCAACTTTGACGAACAGCTACAGAAAATGGAATCCGCCAGCGGCTTCATCGCGGCGCTCGATCAGAGCGGTGGCAGCACGCCCAAGGCCCTGGGTATGTATGGCGTTACCGAGGATGCGTGGTCCAGCGACGAAGAAATGTTCTCGGTCGTGCACGAGATGCGTACCCGGATCATGATGAGCCCGAGCTTTACCGGCGACCGTATCCTGGCCGCGATTCTGTTTGAGAACACCATGGACCGCGAGGTCGGAGGTCGCCCTACGGCGCAGTATCTGTGGCAGGAGAAACACGTCGTGCCAATCCTCAAAGTCGACAAAGGCCTGGCTGAGGAAGCCAACGGTGTGCAGGTCATGAAACCCATGCCGGAGCTTGACGATCTGCTGGATAAAGCCAGAACCAATGGAATATTCGGCACCAAAATGCGCTCGGTGATCAAGCGATCTTCGTCAGATGGGATTGCGACCATCGTCAGGCAGCAGTTCGACATCGGTAAGCAGATCGTGGCGGCGGGACTGGTTCCGATCATCGAGCCCGAGGTGGATATCAACTGTCCCGAGAAAGCTGAAGCAGAAAAGCTGCTCAGGGTTGCGCTGCTTGACGAGTTGAATCAGCTCAGCTCCGATCAGCGCGTCATCTTTAAGCTCACACTGCCCGAAGAAGACGATCTGTACCTAGATTGCATCGAACATCCCAACATCGTGCGCGTGGTCGCGCTGTCCGGCGGTTACTCGCGGGCAGAATCCAATGCGAGGTTGTCGCGCAACCACAAGATGGCGGCAAGTTTTTCGCGTGCGCTGACCGAGGGCTTATCGGCTCAGCAAACCGAGGCGGAATTCAACGAAGCGCTGGACGCATCGATCGATAGTATCGTTCAGGCCTCTTCGACCTGAGGCCCTCTCAACCTGAGGCAAACGTTTGAAGGTCAGTCGACCCAGCCGGTAGCAACGGATTCCA
>JAYGEV010000549.1:0-9380 GCA_046582225.1 Pseudomonadales bacterium | reverse complement strand
TGCCACGTGTGACGCCCTTTGGGTTTCATCAGGTAGTTCACGATGAAGTGAAAAATACCGAGCGAAATGGAATGCATAGTCTATCACCTTAGTTGTCAACGTTTATGTATACGTTTGACTAAGCTAAAGCGCATTAAGTTATTGATATACAACAACTTATTATAAATACTGGCGCCCCGACCAGGATTCGAACCCGGGACCTGCCCCTTAGGAGGGGGCCGCGCTATCCAGCTGTGCCATCGGGGCAACATCGCCGAGGGCAAGCTTAAAGGCTTCATTCTCCACGTCTACCCTTGTGGTCGAGGATTGCGCGCACCACGGTCAAGGCGCGCCCTAAAGGTCCCTAAGCAAAAGTAACGAAACCATCTGTGGCCATCAGGCTTACTCATCTTTGAATCCATAGGCTCACCCTTTCTAAAGCGCGTTATCCCGCAATGAGGGGTGACCATGAAACTCAAGGTTCTAGTGTTGTTGTTGCTGATGAGCACCACGATCACGGGTGTCCTGGCGCAGATGGTTCAGTTCGATTGATTGATGCCCGGGAACAGCTTCTCGAGACTGATCTCCTGGGAGCATCGGCGAGTTCCAGATCACCCAGCTTCTGCCTGCTGGCCGCTCACATAAAATGGCAAATCGGAGCGAGAGTCAAAAACAAACCGCCGAAGCGCGAATTCGCTCGCACCTGGCAACTGTTTCTTCGACAGGCCGAATCGCGCAGCACGTGATCTTCGGTTTCAGTCAGCCTCGCGGCGCAGCTTATGCAACTCGTAACCGTCGGGCACTTCGACCACGAGCTCACGCGGTGGCGATTGCGTTTTGTTGTCTTCTTGGTCCAGGGATACCGCCGGCGGCAGCAACGATTCGATATCAGGATACTCGTAGGCCGAATCGCTCAATGCGTCGTCATAATCGGGCAGGTTGTAGTCACTCCCGTCGGTATACGCATCATAAGTGCCGTAGTCATTTTCCAGATCCTGATCCGACTCGGTAACCAGGGTCCACGCACCGTCAAACCCTGCCTGGCGGGCCTGGATGAGCGTGAGATCTGCCATTGTGCTGGTGAGATAAGGCCCACTCGCAACTCGATACCAGCGGCCTGCCTGGATGTCTATCGATGAGACCACGAAGGATTCATCCATCGAGACATTGGCTTTGCGCATAGTCTGTTCAGCGTTATCAGAATCCTGGTAGCTGCCAATCACTATCCAGAATTGTGGTTCGGCCCAGGCGCTGCTCACACACAAAACACCGATCAGCGCGCACAACATCCGGCGCATCCGCACTCCAGGTTTCGATAGAAGATGCGCCATTCTAGCAGCATGTTGCGCGCCTATCGCACGCCCGTCACCACATTCACGAACCACCGGTAAACGTGATCATGATGCCCGCCGCGACTGCCGAGCCAATCACGCCGGCAACGTTCGGACCCATTGCATGCATCAGCAGAAAGTTATGCGGATTGGCCTCCAGCCCTACCCTGTTGGCCACTCTCGCGGCCATCGGCACCGCGGAAACCCCGGCTGCACCAATGAGCGGGTTGATGGGTTGTTTGGACACAGCATTCATTGCCTTGCCCATCAACACTCCGGATGCGGTGCCAATGGCGAACGCGACCATGCCGAGCACCAGTATCCCGAGCGTGCTTGGCACCAGAAACTGTTCCGCACCGAGCTTGGAGCCAACCGCGAGGCCCAGAAAGATGGTCACGATATTGATGAGCGAGTTCTGAGTGGTGTCGGACAGCCGATCGACCACACCACATTCACGCATGAGATTGCCAAAACAGAACATCCCCAGCAGCGGCGCCGCCGATGGCAGCAACAGTGCAACCAGCAATAATAACAACAGCGGAAACACAATTCTCTCCAGCCTGGACACTTCACGCAGCTGAGTCATTTCGATCTCGCGTTCGGCCTGGGTGGTGAGCGCTCTCATGATCGGCGGCTGAATCAGCGGAACAAGTGCCATATAGGAATAGGCGGCTACAGCGATTGCACCCAGCAGATGTGGCGCAAGTTTACCCGCAACGTAGATTGCCGTAGGACCATCAGCTCCACCGATGATGCCGATGGCGGCGGCTTCGCGAAGACTGAAATCGAGAATTCCCAGCGAGGTAAGTCCGAGGGCACCCAGCAGCGTTGCAAATATTCCAAACTGGGCCGCCGCACCCAGAAACAGGGTTTTCGGATTGGCTAGCAGCGGACCAAAATCCGTCAGTGCACCAACGCCCATGAAGATGATTAGAGGGAACGCACCGGACTCAATGCCGACGACGTAGGTCAGGTGCAAAAGCCCACCGCCCGTCGCAATCTCAACCCCGGGGATGTTTGCCAGAATGCCACCGAATCCGATGGTAACCAGCAGTAGCGGTTCGAACTCGCGCACGATGGCGAGATACAACATTCCCAACCCGACCCCGATCATCACGGCCTGTCCCCAGGTGATCTGATACAGCCCCGAGCCTTCCCAGATTTGGCTGACTAGCTCCACTGATCAGCCAATCGCCACCAATGGGTCGCCTACCGCCACCGCGTCGCCCTCAGCCACAAAAATCTCGGAGACGGTGCCTGCTCGAGGCGCGACAACATCGGCTTCCATCTTCATGGCTTCCAGCACGAGTAATGTCTGGCCTTCGCTGACCGCGTCGCCGGGCGCTACCAGCACCTTAAAAATATTTCCCGCCAGCGCGGCGGCAACGGCGCCTGCACCGACATTTCCCGCTGCAGATGCAGCTGCTGGCTGCACGCTTGCCAGCGCACCGCCTTGTGCCACCTCGACCGTAAACGACTTGCCGTTAACGCGGACGGTGTAGGTACTGGGGGTACTGAGTTGCGTACCCGTAGTGCTTGGCGGCGGCAGCGGCTCATCCGCGCTCGGGAGCGGCTCGAATGCGTCCGGATTGTCACGATTCTCCAGAAACTTAAGCCCGACCCGAGGAAACAGCGCATAGGTGAGCACGTCGTCGATAACGTTCTCCGCAAGTCGAATACCCTTGGAATCAGCCAGGTCCTTGAGCTCAACCGTGAGGCTCTCCACCTCAGGCTCAATGTTGTCTGCCGGTCGGCAGGTAATCGCGCTGCCGTTTTCCAGCACCTTGGCCAGCAACTGCGCATCGAGCGAAGCTGGCGTTTTGCCATATTCGCCCTTCACCACTCCGGCGGTTTCCTTGGTGATCGTTTTGTAGCGCTCCCCGCTGAGGATGTTGATTACCGCCTGGGTTCCAACGATCTGCGAGGTTGGTGTGACCAGCGGAATGAATCCGAGATCTTCGCGCACTCGCGGAATCTCCTCGAGCACCTCGTCCAATCTGTCCGAAGCGTTCTGTTCACGCAGCTGATGCTCCAGATTCGTCAACATTCCCCCTGGCACCTGCGCAACCAGAATCCTTGAATCTACGCCTCGCAAACCGCCTTCGAACTGCGCGTACTTTTTTCGCACCTCTCGGAAGTACGCGGCTATCTCTTCCAGCAGGCGGATATCCAATCCGGTGTCGCGTGGAGTGTCGGCAAGGATCGTTACCACCGACTCGGTAGCGGAGTGTCCATAGGTCATGCTCATCGACGAGATCGAAGTGTCGACGTTGTCGATCCCCGCCTCGATGGCCTTTAAATAGGTAGCCGTGGACATGCCCGTGGTCGCATGACACTGCATGTGTATTGGAATGGACACGGATTCTTTAAGGCGCGAGACGAGTTCGAACGCTGTATACGGTCGTAACAGGCCAGCCATATCCTTGATCGCGATCGAATGGGCGCCCATGTCTTCGATCTGTTTGCCAAGCTCCACCCAAAGATCCACCGTGTGTACGGGGCTTACGGTGTACGAGATCGTCCCTTGCGCATGTTTGCCAACATTCAGCGTTGCCTTAATGGCCGTTTGAAGATTGCGCATGTCGTTCATCGCATCAAAAATGCGAAAGATGTCCACGCCATTGGTTGCTGAGCGTTCGACGAACTTCTCGACCACATCGTCGGCGTAGTGGCGATAGCCGAGAATGTTCTGACCCCGCAACAGCATCTGCAGCGGTGTGTTGGGCATCGCTGCCTTGAAACGCCGAATCCGCTCCCACGGATCTTCGCCCAGATAACGAATACACGCATCGAACGTGGCGCCACCCCAGCACTCCAGCGACCAGAAGCCAACCTGATCGAGCTTTGCGGCGATGGGCAGCATGTCGTCGATCCGCATCCGCGTTGCCAGCAGGCTCTGGTGCGCGTCACGCAGGACTACATCGGTGATCCCCAGCGGGATTGGGTCGGTCATGGTGTTCCCCTACCTGCGCCGATGCTCGGCAATGGCGGCCGTGATTACCGCAATTTCTTCCGCATCGGCATCCAGGCTGGAAACGGCGGGTTTGTGCAACAGCGCCACCAGCCGAGACATGAGCAGCGTGGCTCCCACCAGTGCCGTCAGAAACACGAATACCGTGCCCATACCCGCCAGCATGAGTTCCAGCCCCTGGGCCATCAGGTCTGACGTCATGGCTTCATTAACCTGTGCTCCTCGATGGGTGCACATTCTGCAACAGCAGATTGCCGAAAGGAACTCAAGACCCGGACACCTTCATGACAATTACCCGGCATTCCTTGACGGGGTTTTTTTGCTTCCAGATAATAGCGCGCCCTCGAGAGGGGCTGGTGTCAGGAGTATTCAGCGATATTGCACTCCGGACACCTGGATACGTTTTACGCGCGGCGCCCGTAGCTCAGTTGGATAGAGTGCATGGCTACGAACCATGAGGCCGGGAGTTCGAATCTCTCCGGGCGCGCCACTCCCATATAGCCATTCGCCTCCGGCTCTGCAATCATTTGCAAATGCAGCAACAAGAAAGCCAGTTCCACGGCTGGCGCCTGCTCGGCGTCATCATCATCGTGGTCGTCGTTCTTGCGGCGATCAGCTTCGTGGTGGACTGGGCCGTCATAGGGCCACTCGAGGGTAGAGTCCTTTAGCGTCGACCGCCCCGAGCACCTCAGAGCATCCTCACTCATCCGGGAAGGGATCTTCCATATCCGCACTCAATGGCACTTCGAAGGCATTGAGGGTCAGCGACACCATGCCGTAGTAACCAACGATGCTGACCAGTTCAATCAGCCCCTGTTCACCGAACTGGGCCTGTGCGGCAGCGTAGGTATCGGAATCGATGCCGTGCTGGTTCAGCAGGCTGGTGGCCACTCGGTAGGCGAGATCCTCGCCTCCATGAAATATCGGAAGATCACCAATCCGCAGCCGTTCGAGTTGTTCGGCGCTCACCCCCGCGCTCAATGCCAGATTCCGGTGAGCGGCAAACTCAAACTTGGCGCGATAAAACGCGCCGACCGTGCAAATCGCAACCTCCATGACGTTGTCTGCCAATGATGATTCAAACCTCGCAGCCGCACCGAGAGCCTGGATCGCCATGCCGATCGCGGGTGCACGTACCCAGACTCCGAACGGACCAACGAGCCCGAGCGGGCCATGCTTGCCACCCCGAGGACCGCTTCTTATCGCCTCCAGCACCGCACGTTGATCCGCCGGAAGATCCTCAACCGAGATTTCAGGTAGTCGCATGTCATCCTCCCATTACGCAATCTTTGGGACCGACCAGATAAATGTCAATCGAATCGGCGGCAAACCAGATGGCGTTCACCCGCCGTAACAATTGGTAACCTTGTTCCAATTGACACGCTATTGCGCCGCCACTACCGTGCGACTCCCCAAACAGCCCAGACCACGCCGGCACGAGCGCGGATGCAAAGCATGAGCGACAGGACTTCGCGAGATGATTCGATGCTGGAAGACTCGATCGGCATCATTGTCGCCGTATCGGTGTGTTTGCTGATGAGCGCCTTATTGTTCTTATAGGCTGGGTGGCTGCGTAAACGGTCCCACCCCCGACTCCCACGAGGAATCAGGATTCAATCGGGATAGATCCGGTTAGTTTTCCTGGTAGGCCGCTTCGATGTAAAACCGGCCGTGATCACAGTCAATGGGAATGATCGTTACGGTCGTTGGGCCAGGATATCTGATCTTGTGCCCGGGGCCCGAAATTGAAGATGGAATCGCCATGTTAGAGGTGAAGCCCATTTCTTGGAGTTCACGCTTGGCGTTGCCAACAATCATGTTGACAATTTCAGCCCCGAGATCTGCAAGGTCGTTGCTGTACTCCGAATATTCTTCCCCAAAAATCGCTGACGCGATCTTCAGATAAGTTGCTTCAGGGAACGAAACCACAATCATTCCTTTGTACCTACCCGACTCACCGCTGCCAGTGGAGAATTCTCCAGAAATTCCAAGAATCGAGGAATAATCTCCCTTGGAGATTTCATCGTTTCTTATCTCGGGCTCGCAAGGGACCAGTTGTGTATGGACCATTGTTTCAAGTATGACCTTCGCCGCATCAACGAAGGGTTTCGCGAATCCGAACAGACGCGTTTGTGGTTCTGATAATGGTTCAGCCATGTATCTAGTGTAGGACAGAAATCGCCACTTGCAGGGCGAATCGCTGATCGATATTCAGCGCCGAATTGGAAGCAATCCGGGTGCTAGTCGAATATCTGCTCGGCGCTCGAAAATATCAGGTAAAACACCAACCCGAACAGTGTGATTCCCGCAGCCAGTTGAAACACCAATGCCCAGGAACCGGTCGATGCCAGGATCAGCCCGCTGACATACACGCCAATGATGCCAGGAATGGTTCCGGCGGTGTTGGTAATGCCCATCAACGTGCCTGCATGACGCGGGGCTATGTCCATGTGATTGATCGCAAAACCTCCGGTCACAAACGCACCCGCGGCGCTTCCAGCAGCCATGATGCCGATTGCCATCGGCGCGGTCTCGACTTCGCCAACGATCAGCAGCGCGATGGATATTCCGCCAAAACCGATGGTTTGCATGAGCTTGCGCACCTTGCCCACAGACATGCCCGATCGGATCAATCGATCGGCAATGTTGCCGGCGATGTTGAGGAAAAGGAACGAAGCGGCATGGGGAATCATCGTGTACCAGCCGACCGCGGCAAAATCGACTCCCAGACCTTTGTTAACGAACGTAGGCAACCATGACAGCAATACGTACAGCGACCAGTTATTGCAGAAGTGCGCAACGATGATGGCCCACACAGGCGCGTGCTTTAGAAAATCGCGTATGCGGGGCGCATTCGGTGCCTCACCCTGGGCTTGCGTTACCGTGTTCGTTTCGATGTGTTCCAGCTCAACCGCGCTGATTGTCGAATGCAACTGAGGCGTTGCGCTGGCTTTGCTCTGCCAGAGCAGATACCAGATCACCCCTACCCCGCCAAACAGGTAGAACGCCCACTCCCAGCCAAGGGAAGCAACGATAACCGGCGTGACAATCAGCGCGAAAACCGTTCCCAGAGGAATACCGCTGTTGTTGAATGCCATCGCCCGAGCGCGTTCCTGTATCGGCATCCAGCGCGAGTAAAGACTATAGATCGCGGGAAAGGTGACTGCCTCTCCCATACCCATCGCGATGCGAGCAGCGAGCAGAACACCCAGACCCAGCTGAGCCGCCGGTGGGGTTAAGATGGTAAACAGCGACCATAGCAGCACGCCTGTGGCCAGTACCGCCTTGCCTCCATATCGATCTGCAAGCCAGCCACCCACCACCTGAGTGAGCAGATAGCCTATGAAAAATGCCGAAAGTACAGTGCCTTGCGTGGCCACATCCCAGCCGAGATCCTCGGACATGGGAATGATGGCCACCGAGATGTTTACGCGATCGATGTAGCAGATGAAGGTTGCGAAAAAACACAACCCCACCATCGTGTAGCGACTCTGCCACCCGGCGTTGTTTGCTGCCTCAGCGATTGGCGATACCCTGCAGCGTGGCAATCGCATCTGCGCTGGGCAGGTGGGTCAAACTACCCACCACACCGGCGAGTCCTCTGACTTCCGCAGCGAGGCTGTCATCGGCAACGATGGCGTCAAGTGTCGCTTTATCGGTGTCGGTCACTTTGTGACTGATGTTCGCAATCGCAACGGCGATCGCTTTCACCGCATCGTCGCTATCGCTCTCAGCGATCGCAGCGAGCGCTGTTTTGTCAGAGTCGCTGGGGAAATGCTTTAGATTGATCACGATATTTACCATCGCGGAAACGGCCTCGTCGGCGTAGCCAGAAGGCGCATACGACAGCGCCAGTGAAAACAGAACCAATGAGAAATAAGCCAGAATACGCATACTGATGCCCTCCCTTAGAACAATCAATTCAATCTGAAATAGGCTCTTGCGGGGCAATCATCCCACGAATGACGACCCACCATGCACCTACATTGCTTCCATGAACCTGGAAGAAATCTGCAGATAGCCGTCTGGATCCCGGTGCTTGGCCACCACCGCGTCCCAGGCTTCGCCGGCGAATGCTGTCTGCATCGTGGTGTTTCGAGTTTCCTGGCTGTCCCATCGAATGATCCACGTGACGTTAGCGCTACCGATCGGGGAGTTGATGGGGGCGCTACCGGCAATCTCCGGTTCAATTTCTCCCTCGTCGATCCAGAAACCAACCACGTCGAGCTTGTCGCGCAGTACGACAACCGCAAACTCGGCCCACGTTTTGTATTCGGCAATCAGGTCAGGTCGGTAGTGATAGTCTCGGATTTCAAACATTGTGGCTGGCCCTTGTTGTTTTCGACCACGATATCGCGATGGGTCACCCTTCTCGACGGTGTGAACTCACGTGTAAAAATTGACCAACTCAGTCAGAAAGATCGGAGATGACAGACCAAAAGAGGAAGTTTCCATGACTGCTTGTAAACGGTTGGGTCAATACTTTCCGACGCACAAGGCGTCGCGCTCCGGCTGCCGGGCTCCACGCAGGACCGATCTCATACAAGCTTCGTCCCGATAGCAAGCAGTTCCTTGTGATTGCACCGGATGGGCACATCGGCCCTGGGTCGAAAAAGGGAGACTACGTCATCGCGTACACTTTGCCGCAGCAATAGGTTAACTGGAGCGGATTCTTCGCAAAGACTCCGTTCCAACGGCATTCGGATCAAGCCCAACATCCTCGATCCACGCCTTGACGAGACGACTAAACTGCCGGGACGATAACGGCGCCGAACCGTCACCCATGCGTCCGGTGAACAGATAATCGTTTGGTCTCTTGGCGGATTCCTCGATCCAGTTCTCTAAGACGCGTATCGTGATCTTCGACAGGTCGCAGTGAGCGCCCAGCCCGCCTCTGGCTGTCACAAGGTCGAACGTGCTACGCATTTCACGATTGCGCTTTCTCACGTGTTTAACCTTCAATCCGAGAACGTCCGGCGAGCGCAACATCGTGTCAATTGCCGTCAGGAACAGCGCCCGGTCTCTGAGGCCCGAATCGCCACGTCTTGCCAGCATTTTTTTCACACGAGCCACTGCTGAACCGCTCAAGGGGGCTCGCG
>JAYGEV010000544.1:0-2647 GCA_046582225.1 Pseudomonadales bacterium | reverse complement strand
ATCGGTGAAGTCGATCCAGGCGAGATAGGTGGCTTCAACGGGTGTCATACGCTCGCCGATCACTTCGTGGAGGCGTTGGTGGTTGGCACGCAGGTAATCGAGCAGGCTGGGCAGCCAGTCGCTGGTGTCGGCGAAGGCGGCCGTCGATGCCGCGAACGCGAGCGGCCCCACGCCGGGTACCAGTCCGGAGCGGGCACCTCGGAACGCGTCGCGAAGCTCCTGATTCGGGATGACGGCGACTGCACAGCCCAATCCCGGAATATTGTAGGATTTGGTTGCGGCGTAGAGCGAGATGGTGCGATCGGCGATCTCGGGAGAAAGGTTTGCCACCGGCATATGGCGAGATCCTTCGTCCAGGATCAGGCTGCAGTGGATTTCGTCTGAGCACAGGTACAGGTCGTATTGCAGGCAGAAGTCCGCCAGGCTGGTCAGTTCAGATTGCGTGTATGCACGACCGGTGGGGTTCTGAGGATTGCTGAGCATCAGCAGGCGGGTGCCGTCCTGGCAGGCGTCGCGCATGGCATCGAAATCCATGATCCAACGCAAACCATCCTTGACCATCGGCACCTCGATAGAGACCTGCTCCACATGCGCAGGAGTCGACAGAAACGGGTAGTAGACAGGTGTGGGAATGAGTATCGACCCGCCGGGCTCGGCCACCGCCCGTGCCGCCAGGTTGAAACCGGTGACCACGCCGGGAATCCACACCAGCCATTCTTCCGGTACGGTCCAGCCGTGGTTGCGTCGCAGCCAGTTCTGAAATGCATCGACCGCTGCTGCGGGCGTGCGGGTATAACCGAGCACCGGGTGCTCCAGGCGCTCGGTTATCGCTTTCAGGATGGTGTCTGGGGCCGCGAAATCCATATCTGCTACCCAGAAGGGCAGGATGTCGCGACCTTTGTACAGATCCCATTTAGCGCTATCGGTGTTGATTCGATCGATTTCACGATCAAATGCAGTGAACTGCGATTCGGGCACACGTAATACCTAGGTGAGTTATAGTGCGGATGTGTGAATAGTAGAATGTAGCCTGAAAAGCTTGCAGCGCCTAACGCGTTAGAGAGAAGCGTTAGAGAGAAGGCTTTGAGAGGACGCTTCGAGTGGCGCTAAAGCAGCGGAAGTTAATCATGAACGACGAAACCATCAGCACGATAAAAGAGCAGATCCAAGGCAATCCCATTCTGCTTTACATGAAGGGCTCGCCGGATGCGCCTGAATGTGGCTTTTCCGCACAGACGGTCCAATGCCTCGTGGCCTGCGGTGAGCGATTTGCGTATGTAGATATTCTCACCAACCCCGACATCCGTCAGACGTTGCCGGGCTTCGCAAACTGGCCAACGTTTCCTCAGTTGTATATCGATGGCGAGCTGATCGGCGGATGCGACATCATCACCGAAATGTATCAGAGCGGCGAGCTCGAGCCGCTGATCAAGCAAGCCGCCGAGGCCGCCGAGGCTTAATCGAAGGCTATCGGTCTTCGGGCTGCTGGCCCCATTCGTTCACCACTGCGCAAAACAGTTCCGCCGTGCGTTCGGCATCGTACAACGCACTGTGTGCCTTGCTCGGATCAAACGGTATTCGAGCCCGGGCGCATGCCTCACTGAGCACCGTGTGCCCGTAAGCGACCGCCGCGAGTGACGCGGTATCGATAAAGCTGAAAGGGTGGAACGGGTTGCGCTTGACCTGCTGGCGCTGGACGGCGGTGTTCAGGAACTGCTGATCAAATGCAGCATTGTGAGCGACTATGATCGCGCGTTGGCAGCCTTCGTGTTTCATCGCATTGCGAACTCGGCGGAACAGGTCCTTGATGGCCTCCAGCTCTGAGACCGCGTCGCGGTTCGGATCGGCCGGATCAATTCCGGTGATCTTCAGCGAGGCGCTGTCGATAGCGCTACCGGGATATGGTTCGACCGCCTGCTCCCAGCTTGAACCGACTACCAGGCGCTCCTCGTCGAAGCAAACCTGAACCGCTGCGAGTTCCAGAATGGCGTGACGCGTTGGATCGAAGCCTCCGGTTTCTATATCCACGACCACCGGCAGGAAGCCCCGGAATCTTGCCGCCATGTCCATTCCGGCACCTTACCACGTAAAGATCTGGCGGGTTTCGCCGATAACCTCCTGTGAGGACTTGGGTTTTGATCGGACTGGGTTTTGAGAATGGTGCGACGGGTTGGCGTATTGCTCGGCTTGGCTCTTGCCGCCTGCGGACACACGGCGCAGTTCTGCGAGGGCGTTGATGGGTCGTGGGAGTTTGTCGATGATGACGGTGTCTGCCGGCCCGAGCAACCGGTAGGTGACTACGGGGTCGCGCGGTTTACCGGCATCGCGGGTCGCGAGTTGCGCTTTGAGGTGCTTGGGCATCGAGATCTGTTTGCACCCGGACCGGTCAATCTGATCCGGGTTGCTCCACCCTGGCACGCGGACTATCCAGTGGACCAGGCGCCTGGCTAGGCGGCCCATCTGCCGGGTGGCAGTGTGGATGTCTCCGACCCGGTGGCGACTCGAATGCTCATGAGTTTGTACGACGGTTTCGAAACCCATGTGCGACGCGATGGATGGTACGGGGCGACCGGCGATTCTACTGTGGCGGTGACGATCTCCGGGATCAATCTGCGGCCGCTCTATGAGCGCTTCATCGACTGCTTCA
>JAYGEV010000516.1:0-9519 GCA_046582225.1 Pseudomonadales bacterium | reverse complement strand
GTGAACTGGATCGGGCAGGCGCCGTTCACCGAAGAAAATCACATCTTTGTGAATCTGGGGGATGGCACGTACTTTCACTCCGGGCTGCTGGCGATTCGGCAGGCTGTTGCCGCTGGCGTCAACGTCACCTACAAGATCCTCTGCAACGATGCGGTTGCGATGACAGGTGGCCAGCCGGTAGATGGTGATTTGAGCGTTGCGAATATGGTTGCCCAGTTGAAAGCAGAAGGCGTTCGCGAAGTTAGAGTGGTCAGTGATGATCCGGCGAGGCACGCAGGGCTTGGCGTTGAGGTTGCACACCGCGACACGATGCAATCCCTGCAGGAGGAGATTCGCGAGGTTCCCGGATGCACCGCGATCATCTATCAGCAGACGTGCGCGACCGAGCTGCGCCGCCGCCGCAAACGCGGTCTGGCGCCGGACGTGGACGTACGCGTGGTCATCAACGACGCGGTGTGTGAAGGTTGCGGCGATTGTTTGGTGCAGTCCAGCTGCGTCGCCGTGGAACCCGTCGAGACCGGCTTCGGCGTCAAGCGTAAGATCAATCAAACGGCGTGCAACAAAGACCTCAGCTGCGTAAACGGCTTCTGTCCTGCGTTTGTGATGATCAGCGGTGCAGAACTGAAGAGCACGCCCATGGTTGGTCTGAGTCTAGATGAGCTGCGAAGTCGCGTACCGCTGCCGAAGCTTCCGGTCGACGATCATCCTGTCAGCATTCTTATTGCGGGTGTGGGTGGCACCGGCGTGGTGACGCTGAGCGCTCTGCTTGGCACCGCCGCACATCTTGATGGCAAGGCGGTGAGCACGCTGGATATGACTGGCCTGGCACAGAAAGGCGGTGCGGTATTCGCTCATGTCAGGATCGCCAGCGATGCGGCTCAATTGCATGGCACCCGCGTCGCTACCCGCGGAACTGATGTGCTGCTCGCCTGCGATCTGATCGCGAGTACCAGCAGGGACGCCTTGACGCTCCTGTGTTCTGAGCGCACCCACGTGGTCGTCAACACCAGGGTCATGCCTACGGCACAGTTTGTTTTACAGCAGCCCAGCACCCTGGACGCGGATGCGCGCATGCGACGGTTCAACGGTTTCGCACGTTCGGTTCTTGCGGTGGACGCAGCCCGGATGGTCACCGAACTGATGGGGGACACGGCGACGATCAACGTGTTCCTTCTCGGATACGCCTATCAGTGCGGCGGCATACCGGTGTCGTTGGCGGCCCTGGAGCAGGCCATTGAAATCAATGGCGTCGCGGTCCGTGCCAACCTGAATGCGCTGCACTTCGGTCGGCTTGCGGCGCACGACGAAAAGGCTTTGCCCCTTGCCGGGACGTCGAGTTCAACACAGGTGATGGATCCTGCGATTGATGGCGATCTCGAAAGCATTATCGAGCACCGGATTACGCACCTTAGGGCCTATCAGGACTCTGCGCTTGCCAGGCGTTATGGCGAGCTGGTTGCTCGAACCAGAAGCGCTGAGACGAGCCTGGCTGCCGGGGCCGAGGCGCTGACGCGAGCGGTTGCGCAAAGCTACTCCAAGCTGCTTGCATACAAAGATGAATACGAAGTCGCACGGCTGTACTCCGACGGTCGCTGGCTCGCGAAGCTCGAACAACGATTTGATGGGGATTTTAAACTGACCTATCTCATGGCACCGTCGTACCTGGGCGTCAAGACAGGTAACGCCAAACGTCGTTTCGGTCCGTGGATGCGCGTGGTACTCCAGTTGCTGGCAGGACTCAAAGGGCTTCGTGGAACGCCGTTCGATCCGTTCGGCTACAGTGCAGAACGGCGTGATGAACGGTGGATGATCGGGCACTTCGAGTCGGTGCTTGGCGAGTTGTTGGATGGTCTGGGCACCGACAATGTCGCCCTGGCGGCACGCATTGCGGCGTTGCCGATGACGGTAAAGGGTTATGGTCACGTCAAGCGCAACGCCATGCGAGCGATGCTCGAAACTGAGCGCGAGTTGCTCGAGGCGTTTCGTCGCCCGCCAGAGACGGTCGTTGTTTTTGATCCGCGCAAGGTCAAATCGAGCGACGCTAACCGCCACGCCACGTAAGCGCAGGGTCGGATTCCGGTAGTATCATCGAGTCACCAGCGGGGAAGGTTTCAACACGATGAGCGCTATGGAATTTGACTTCGGTCTCGGCGAGACCATGAACATGCTCCGCGATACCGTGCAGCAGTTTGCTCGTGACGAAATTGAGCCGCTCGCCGCCGAAATCGATTCGAACAACGAATTCCCGCGCAAGCTGTGGCCTAAGCTGGGGGCTCTGGGTGTGCTCGGCGTCACCGTTGAGGAGAAGTTCGGCGGTGCCGGGCTTGGATATCTGGCTCACTGTGTCGTTATGGAAGAGATCAGCCGTGCCTCTGCTTCGGTCGGGTTGTCTTACGGCGCGCACTCGAACCTGTGCGTGAACCAAATTCGTCGTTTTGGAGACGACGCTCAGAAGCAGCGATATCTACCCAGGCTCATCTCTGGCGAGTTTCTTGGTGCGTTAGCCATGAGCGAGTCCGGTGCCGGATCGGATGTGGTGAGCATGAAGCTGTGCGCCAGCGATCAGGGCGACCGCTTCGTGCTGAACGGCAGCAAGATGTGGATCACCAATGGGCCTGGTGCGGACGTGCTGGTGGTGTATGCCACCGTTGATCCCAGCCTCGGCCCGCGCGGTATTACCGCGTTCCTGATCGAAAAGGGTATGGCTGGATTCTCTACCGCGCAGAAACTCGACAAGCTTGGCATGCGAGGTTCGGACACCTGCGAGCTGGTGTTCGAAAACTGTGAGGTACCCAGGACACAGGTACTTGGCGAGGTCGGTCAGGGCCTGCGGATTCTGATGAGCGGCCTGGACTACGAACGTGTGGTGCTCGCAGCGGGGCCGCTGGGAATCATGCAGAGTTGTCTGGATGTGGTGATGCCTTACGTTCATGAGCGCGAGCAGTTTGGGCAGGCGATCGGCACCTTTCAGCTGATGCAGGGAAAGGTTGCGGACATGTACACCACAATGAACGCGTGCAGATCGTACGTGTATGCAGTAGCCCAGGCCTGCGACGCTGGGCGCACCACGCGCTTCGATGCGGCTGGCTGCATACTCTACGCCGCCGAAAAAGCCACCTGGATGGCAGGCGAAGCGGTGCAGGCATTGGGTGGCAACGGCTACGTCAACGAGTACCCCGCGGGCCGGTTGCTGCGCGATGCGAAACTCTATGAGATCGGTGCGGGTACCAGTGAGATACGTCGCATGCTTATTGGTCGTGAGCTGTTCGACGCCACTGGGTAAGCTGGCTATAATCGCCGCCCGCCGAACCTTGCCGAAATCTCGCCTGGAGAACTAAATTGGTCTGGAAACAGGATAAGCATGAGTGGTTGTTGAGCATCCTTCTGATCGTGGGTACGGCTTCGGTTGCTCACGCGGTGGCCCCGGGAAGTGCTGAACAGGTTCGAGAGCGGACCGCGCCAGTCGGACAGGTGTGCCGGGCCGGGATGGGGTGTGGCGGCGTCGCAGCGACAGCAGGTCCTGGCGGGACCATGTCCGGACAACAGATCTACGACCAGTATTGTTTCGTTTGCCATGCGACCGGCGTAACCGATGCTCCCCAGTTCGCCAATGCCGAAGATTGGGAAACGCGTGTCACCAAAGGCATGGACACGCTGCTTGAGACCACGCTTAGTGGCATGAATGCGATGCCTGCCAAGGGGACCTGCATGGCGTGCTCCGAGGACGAACTTCAAGCTGCCATCGACTACATGGTGGATGGCGCACAGTAACAAGTGTGAACGCACTTCGCGTTCACGCAACGCACTTCGCGTTCACACCTGCTGTCAGTCCATTGCCCGATAGCTTAGCGATTCAGCGACATGTGCGGGCCTGATGTCGGCGCTTTGCTCTATGTCGGCAACCGTGCGGGCGACTTTGAGCACCCGGTGGTAACCACGCGCAGACAACTGAAACCGATCGCTGGCGATGCTCAGCATGGACACGCTGGCCGTATCAAGCGCCGGGCTTCGAGCGAGGTCACGAGGCGATAGATCTGCATTGAGTTTGCCCTGGCGCTGAGCCTGCCTCTTGCGGGCCTGCACGACACTGGCGACTGCATCCGCCTCGGCGATTTCGGGTGTTGTTTCTCCTTCGAGCAGCAACTGTTTTGGCACCTGGGGTACCGCGACGTGCAGGTCGATCCGATCGAGCAACGGCCCGGATATTCGCCCCGGGTATCGACGCACCTGGTCCGGAGAGCAACGACAGCTGCGCTCGCGGCAGACCTGCCCCGCAGGACATGGATTCATCGCGGCAAGCAGCTGAAAGCCAGCGGGAAACTGCGCCCGGGAAGTGGCCCTGGCGATACTTACCTGGCGGGTCTCGAGCGGTTCCCGCAGCAGGTTCAGCACGCTGGGTTTGAAATGCGGCAGCTCGTCGAGGAATAGAACGCCATGATGCGCAAGGGAGATTTCGCCGGGGCACGGATTGCTCCCCCCACCGACCACGGCGGGTGCCAAGGCTGAGTGGTGCGGATCGCGAAAAGGTGGTCGATAACGATCATTGCAGGCGAGCCCCGCCGCGGAGTACACGGCAGCGACTTCGCGCGCCTGCTGATCGGGGAGTTGTGGAAGCAGCCGGGTGAGGCGTCGCGCGAGCATAGTCTTGCCGGTGCCCGGAGGGCCCACCATCAACAGGTGATGACCGCCCGCTGCAGCAACGACCAGCGCGCGCTTGGCACCATGCTGACCGATCACATCATTCAGGGATCCTGCCGCTTCGGGATTGGGTGGGCGTTGGACGTTCGGGGGATTCTCGAACGGGTAGCTGTGGGGGTCCCGCAACAGACGCACGACATCGTTGAGATGTCGCAGCGCTGCGACGCTTTGAGCGGGCGCCATGCCGAGCTCGGGAGCGTTGGACTACGGAACGACAAGCCGCCGTTGATCGGGCTCATTTGTCAGTGCCAGCGCCGCGCAGAGGCACCCGCGTATCGGGCGCAGCTCTCCTGACAGGCTGAGTTCACCGAGAAACTCGAAGCGTCGGATGTTCTGATGCGGAACCTGGCCAGTGGCGCTGAGAATGCTGACCGCGATTGCAAGGTCCAGGCGCGCGCCTTGCTTGGACAGGTCCGCAGGCGCGAGGTTGACCACGACCTTGCCCACCGGGAAATCCAGATTGCAGTTCTGAATGGCGCTCTTTACCCGATCTTTCGCTTCACGAACCGCCGTCTCGGGCAACCCAACCAGGGTAAAACCCGGGAGCCCACCGGGAAGGTGCGCCTCTACGGTTACCCGCGGTGTCTCCATTCCGATCTGCGCGCGGGTGAACGTTCGGCTTTGCTCGGTAGCGGATGACGGTTCGACCAGGATCTCCTGCACGATTAGCCGGTCTCTTGCCCGGCGGTGGCGGGGTTCAGCGGCTCGCTTCGAGTTGAGCGATACGGTGTTCCAGTTCCTTGATGGTCTGGGTGAGTTGTTCCAGCGAAGCCAGGTGGCCGTCCAGTTCTGACCGCCCCACCAATTCAAAGTCGGCAAAGCCATCCCTGAGTGCGGTCCTGGCCTGCTCCAGCACCGCATTGACGCTGTCTTCGGACAACTGCGCCTGTATCTGTTTTGCCAGGCGCTCCACGAAAGAGGTGATGACTGCTTCGTCTCGCTTCATTGCAATCGCCTTAGTTGTTGTCTCGGTTGGTCGGATCTGAATCGACGCCTGATCATACTCAGGGTAGCCCCGCCGGGTCGACGGGAAGACGCCGGATGCTCACGTAAGCCATTGTCGATGCGCGCCCCAATTTGGGGCGTAGACGGCTCGTCGCGCGCACCAATATTGTGCAGGCAATTGGGATCGGCCGCCGATACCGCGTCAGATATTTCGTAAGCACTTGGTTTTAAAAAGATATATCAGGATGGCACGAATCGTGCCCTTCGAATCATAGTCAAAGTTGATATGACAACGAGACTGAATCATAGAAATAAGACAACACAAGGTGCAATTAGAGGATCACTCATAAATAAAACAACGCTGATTGCGGGCTTCATCTTGCAGGTCGGGATGGCGGGCGTTGCCCAGGCTGCCGAATTTTCCGGCAACGTAGCGTATACCAACGACTATCGTTTCCGGGGCATATCCCAGACCGATGAGGACATGGCCGTACAAGGGGGCTTCGATATCGATTTTGGCAACGGGTTCTACGCGGGAACCTGGGCTTCGAACGTCCAGTTCGGCGGTTCCATCGAAATCGACTGGTACGGGGGCTATGCCGGAGAGGTCAACGACGACCTCAGCTACGACATTGGCTATATGTATTACAGCTACCCGTCCGACGCACCGACCCTGACTACCATGAGATTTACGGCAGCGTCAGCTATATGGGCGGCACGCTGGGGCTGGTTTACTCGCCAGACTATTTCGCGGAAACCGATGCATTCATCTATTTGTGTGGCGACTACAGCTTTGCAGTGAATGAACAGTTCAGTCTTGATTTCCATCTCGGCTGGAACAAGTTCGATGACGATGATGAGTTCGCGTCGTTTCTTGGTGCGGGCGGTGCAGGCAGTGACTACATCGACTACAGCGTCGGGGTATCCACGTCCGCGATCGGTCTGGACTTCGCGCTGCAGTACGTGGGTTCGGATGTGGATGATGATGCCTGCGGAGACATCTGCGACGGCGGCGTGGTCCTCTCAGTATCGAAAAGCCTGTAATTAGGAGAGAATCCGGCTGCACAGATCTTCCACAAAGATCTCTCCGGGCCGCGCTTTGACTGAAAGTCTGGCGGCAAGGGGAGCGTGCAGCTTCTAGCTAAATCATAGGTTCAACGGGAGAACAAAACATGAAACTGGTAACAGCCATCATCAAGACCTTCAAGTTAGACGACTTTAGCGAAGCGCTTTCCGAAGTCGGTGTGCAAGGGATGACGGTCACCGAGGTGAAAGGCTTCGGCCGGCAGAAAGGACACACCGAACTGTATCGCGGAGCCGAATACGTAATCGATTTCCTACCCAAAGTGAAGGTCGAGGTTGCCGTCGACGACGACCTCCTCGAACGGGTTTTAGAAACCATTACCAACTCAGCCAAGTCCGGCAAGATGGGCGACGGCAAAATATTTGTTGCCACGCTCGATGAAGTAGTCCGGATTCGTACCGGCGAAACGGGAGCTGAAGCCGTCTGACGACCAGCCCCCCCAACGGAGAATAAATTGTGGAAGATCGATCGAATTGTTTGATTCAGAGTAAGCGCGACAAAATAAAGGAGCCAGTGGCTGCGTTTCCTCGTCGGGATAACGTTGCCCGGGTTTGAGATGGCGCATCCAGGCCAGATACAATGCGTTTTTGACTCGTAGCTCGCGCGATGCGATATGTCAGTACCCGGGGAGAGACTCCGGGTTTAAGCTTCACCGACGCTGTGCTCACCGGGCTTGCACCCGATGGCGGGCTGCTGATTCCAGACGCCATCCCGCAAATCGGTGCAAAGCTCGATCACTGGCGGGCGCTGTCGTTTACTGAGCTTGCCGCTGAAATCATCGAGCTGTTCGTCGACGATATTGCCGCAGACGATCTGCGCGCGCTGATTCACGAAGCCTATTCTGATTTCGATCACGATGAGATTGTGCCGTTCACCCGGGTGGGTGATGTCGAGGTGCTGGAACTCTTTCATGGCCCAACTCTGGCATTCAAGGATGTTGCCCTTCAGCTGCTGGGCCGGCTGTTCGAATACATCCTCGCCGCTCGTGGCCGGCATCTGAATGTTCTGGGTGCCACCAGCGGCGATACCGGCAGCGCGGCCATTGCTGGCGTTCGCGGTCTGGACGACGTCGACATATTCGTGATGTATCCACATGGCAGGATCAGTCCGCTGCAGGAGCTGCAGATGACCACGGTACTGGATCCAAACGTACACTGTCTGTCTGTCGATGGCAGTTTCGACGACTGTCAAAAACTGATGAAGACTATCTTTGGGGATCTGGATTTCAAAGATCGTTACTCTCTTGGGGCGGTGAACTCGGTGAACTGGGCCCGGGTGCTGGCGCAAATCGTCTACTACGGATACGCGAGTTTGCTTAAGGGCGAAAGTGGCCCGGTAACGTTTTGTGTACCCACCGGCAATTTTGGCAATGTGTTTGCCGGCTATCTCGCCAAGCGAATGGGGTTTCCAATTCAAAAGTTGATCGTTGCAACCAATGAAAACGATATTCTTTCGATGTTTTTTGCCACCGGAACCTACCAGCGAAGTGACGTTCGGTTCACGGTGACCCCGGCAATGGACGTCCAGGTGGCGAGCAACTTCGAACGGTTTTTGTATTACCACATGGACGCCGACGCGCCGCGCCTCAAACGCTTCATGACCGAGTTCGCCGAGTTCGGCAAAGTCGCCATCGAGCCGCCAGGTTCTGAGGATTTCGCTGCAACTGCAGTGTCCGTGGCCGACACGGTGGAGACGATCCGCCAAACCTACCTCAAATGTGGCTACATTGCGGATCCTCATACCGCAGTTGGTCTTGCCGCCGCCGGCCGGTTCCAGACAAACGGAACCGTGATCTGTCTGGCCACCGCGCATCCGGCCAAATTTCCGGAAACGGTGAACGCAGCAATAGGAGCCGAAGTTGCTCTGCACCCGGCTTTGCAGGCACTGGAAGGCCGTGAGTCACGAACCACGCACCTGCCTGCCAGCATTGATGCGATCAAAGCCTTTATCGTGAATCACGCCAGTTAGCAGAAGCGCCCGCACGGCAGGAAACCGGCGACGGCGGCGGTTTTAGATCTCCGAGATCCGGGTTACCGCGGCCGGTATGTCAGCCACGCGGTGCACGATATCGGTGGGGGTGCTGGTATCGGCGGGTGCTGGTTCGTCGGTCAGATTTACCCAGACGGTGTGCATACCGACCTCCGCGGCACCGTGTATGTCGTCCACCAGATGATCGCCCACATGTACGGATTCCGCAGGGCTCGCCCCGGTGTGCTCCAACGCAGCACGAAACATCTGCGGCGCAGGCTTGCCGGCGCCAACGCTGGCGGCTGAATATCCGAACGAAAAAAAGCTGTCCAGATTCAGCTTTTGAAAATCTGCATTGCCGTTGGTAAGCGCACCGAGCACGTAGCGATCAGCCAGAACGCCAAGCATTTCCAGCGCACCTTCGAAAAACTTAACCTCGTGGCGAGCCTCGAAAAAGTGTTGAAACGCGTTGCGGGCGTGCTGGCGTGCCGGGGCGTGGTCATAGCCGCAACGCTGGATAGCCTCAAACAGTATCTCCTCACGCAGCTTGGAGAGATCGTGTTTCAGCTCCGGGTACCGGGCCACTACTTCGCCTCGTAGATCAACGATCGCGTCGGGTGGAAACAAATCGGAGTATTCGGGAACGTGTTCGTCGAGCCAGGCGCGCATCTTGCGCTCCGCGTTCACGATCACAACCTCCACATCCCATAGCGTGTTGTCGAGATCGAAGGTGATGACTTTCAGCTTGGGCATGAAAGTGGCATTTCCTCAGTCTTCCTGGGTTTCGGCCCGAGGATGGGCTGCGTCATACACCTTGGCGAGAT
>JAYGEV010000439.1:0-1836 GCA_046582225.1 Pseudomonadales bacterium | reverse complement strand
ACCATCTGCACAAGCGCCACCAGGACTATGGTGCGAGTGCGTTCGCCAACAGCGAAGAGCTCGACAAACGGATCATTGCCGACGCCCACTCCCGGCTCGAGGACATGTGCAGGAATTTCGGGATCACTCATCACAAAGTGCTTGGCGGAAAAACTGCGGCAGCAATGCATGATTACGCCCGCGAACATGCCGATCTGGTGGTCATCGGGTCCCATGGCCGTCACGGCGCGCAGACCGTGTTCGGATCAACTTCGAACGCCGTGGTGCACGGAACGCCGTGCGACGTTCTCGCAGTGCACATTTCAGACGATCCAGGCAAACAACCCGCCAGCTACCAGCACATTCTGGTGGCCGTCAATCTCAAGGCAGAATCGACTCGGGTCGTGGAGCATGCCTTACAAATCGCAGAGGCGTCCGGGGCTGCCTTGTCAGCGTGTCATGCTTATTCGGGCTTCGGCATCGACGCACAAACCCAGGAGCGGCGCGAACTCGAAGCGCTCGGCTCCCGGCATGGAATCGATCCCGACGCTCTGCACGTCATGGCCGGAAGCACCGCGGACGGTGTCCACGATCTGGCGAGAACCATCGGCGCGGATCTGATCGTGGTCGGTACCCACGGTAGGCACGGTCTTCAACTCATCAAGGGCTCGACCGCCAACGCGGTGCTGCACGGCGTGCAATGTGACGCTCTGTCCGTGAGGGTGGCTTAGCGAACCTGGCTAGTCGACAACGCGGCCCATCACCCAGGGCAAGTCTAACAGGGTCCGGATCCCTGGTTGTGCCTCGCACACATACGCGATTGCATTCACCGCATGCATGGCCGTACCGAGCAATCCGTCGTTGACGTAGTCCGGCGCTAACTCCAGCCGCATGCGCGGGCTGCCCTGGATGGTCACCGAGTGGTTCCCCGTCGCCCAGTCAGGCGCCACGCTCTGATGCATGCGCCACACGGTTTCGTGAATGATCCGTTTGACCCCGTTGCGTTGACCGGCCCATTCCCAGTGCTGACCGGCCACTGTACCTTTCCTGACGAGTCCTGCCGCAGTCTGCAGATCTTCGGGCGCCAGCTCGATGGCTACCTCCGAGCTGACGTCGTCCAACTCGAGCCCAATACCATCAGCCACCATCTGCACGCTTTCCCGAAACAATCCGTTGAGCCAGTTGCGGCGGCGCGCGCCACTGCGCTCAAACTCCTCAGGCTCGGAGCCAAAACCCATGGCCTCGAACATGATTTCAGGCGATGGATAGCCTTGAAAGTTGGTGATCTCGAGCACGTGAATCCGCTCGATGGTGCGGGACAAAGCAGTCATGGTCAGCGGGATGAGATCGCCCATCCAACCCGGGTTCAATCCCGTGGAATGAAAGCTGGACGAGCCCTCGGCGCAAGCGTCCTGCAATCGGTCGACCAACGCCGGGCCATGCACCTTGGGGTACATATAGCCCACCACGGTGATGACGTTCTTGCCTGCTGCGAGCATTCGGCAGATGTCCTCGACATCCTGCTCCGGGTTATCACCGTAGACCAACGATGGCAGGGGCGTGTGAATGACCACATCAGCAGCGGAGTCGAGCACCGTCGCGATATCACCCGTCGCAACCACACCAACCGGGTCGGTGTCGAGGATCGCACCCACGTCCTGACCGATCTTGGCGGCCGACAGCGTATGCAGGCCCACCAGCTCCAGATTGTCTCGTTCCAGCGCGACGGTTGCAGCATGCCGGCCAACCGTTCCGCTGGCCCATTGGAAAACCTTGTAGGCCATGGCTCGTCCTCTCGTGTTTGCTCCTTACCGCCACTCCTTATCACCACTCCTTATCACCACTCCTTATCACCAC
>JAYGEV010000411.1:0-5759 GCA_046582225.1 Pseudomonadales bacterium | reverse complement strand
AGCCGTGCTTCCCACTGCATCCTGCTCTATGCCGACCCCCTGAGCGCTACCGCCCGGCAGCGCCTGCAGGTGATGCGCGACAGCCAGGACGGGTTCTTCATCGCAGAACAGGACCTCAAACTGCGTGGCCCGGGCGAGCTGCTGGGCGCGCGGCAAACGGGCGATCAGCAGTTTCGGATCGCTGATCTGGCGCGGCACATCCACCTGATCCCTGAGGTTGTCAGCCGCGGCGAGCACCTGCTCGCCAGCGAACCTGACACTGTCCGAGAGCTGCTCGACGCATGGGCGCCGGTGGGCGCCGGTCACATATCGGTGTAGCCGTCGGCCTGCCAAATCGAATCGGTTTCCTATACTGAAGATAGTTGCCCCGAGACCGAAGCCAATGAACGCCCAACCCAGTTTGCCTCCCTACCTGAACCCACCCGACGCCGTGCGGGCGCGCGCCATCATCATGAGTGACGATGCTGGAGAGGTGCAGGTCATCGCATTGGAAAACCGCCTCGTGAATCTGGAGACGCTGGCAAGCATCACAGCCCGTGAACTCAGGCCCCTACCGTATGATTTCGGCGCACCCACCGCCGCAATCCCTGGCCATTACGATTTACCAGTAATTGTCGATAACCTCGTCACCTGCGCGGGAGAGTTGGCGCTGGCAACAACCGAGCCAGGCGGCTATGTGCGGGGGGGGGCCGGCCAGGACATTGTCGGCAGCTCAATAGAGTCGCAGGTCGTAGATTTTACAGATCCAGTGGGCATTGAGCCGACCAGCCCGTCTACTGCCCAGGACCAGGCACTCATCCATACCGCAATCAGTGAGTTCACTAGCCTGCGAATCCAGGAACGCCTGGACGAGACGCTGCACATTCCCCCGCTCCCCGAGGTCGCGCGGCGCATTATCGCACTGCACTCAGACCCTAATTACGATCTCAAAGACCTGGTGGCCATCGTCGAAACTGACCCGGGCATCGCCTCGCGGATCATGGGCTGGGCAAATTCGGCCTTCAACCACGTTGATCCACCGGCAAAATCCATCGATGACGCGGCGATGCGGGTACTAGGCCTGGATACGGTCATGAGCATGGCGCTCGGGATGGCCCTTGGTCAGACTTTGAACATGCCAGACGACCAGGTGCGCGGGCTGCCATCCTACTGGCTGGACGCAATTTTTGCCGCGACAACCACCGAGGCATTTGCCAGGCGCATGCCGGCGGACCGGCGCCCAAACACCGGATTGTGTTACCTGGTGGGTCTGCTCGCGAGTTTCGGCACGCTGGTACTGGGGCACGTGTTTCCGCCTTTCTACCAGAAGATCTGCCGGATGCAGGAGGCCAACCGACATCTACCACACACTCAGGTCGATCACCACATGCTCAAGTTACCCCGGGAGGTTCTGGCTAGCATGCTGCTGGAGCTGTGGGACATACCTCACGAAGCAGTTGATGCCGTGCGTTATCAGTACGTGCCGGATTATCGAGGCGCTAACACCACCTGCGTGCACCTGTTGCAGCTCGCCCGCCAGGCTCTGAGTTCCCAGGGGCTCACCGATTACCCGGTACCGGCGCTGCAGGACAAAGACCTGGAAGGGCTTGGGTTGAGTGGCGATCAGCTATCGCGCGTGATTCGCGATATCAGCGAATCCCGGGAGGAGCTGGAGGGTTTCGCCAGAGCAATGGGCTGAGCGCTTTCAGAGCGATCAGCTTGGGTCAACCCGGCCCGCGGCGGGATCTTCGAACACCTCCATGTCCAGATCGTCTTCGCTGCGAGCCACGATAGTTGCGACCATGCCGTCTCCGGAGACATTGACTGCGGTACGCAACATGTCCAGCAATCGATCGACCGCAAGGATGAACACGATCCCTTCCAGCGGCAACCCGACCTGCTCGAGCACCATCACCAGCATGATCATTCCGACCCCGGGCACCCCGGCCGTGCCAATCGAGGCCATGGTCGCAGTGAGAATTACCATGAGGTATTCGGATAGACCCAGCTCTATGCCATAGAGTTGCGCGATGAACACCGTTGCAACCCCCTGCATGATCGCAGTGCCATCCATGTGGATGGTGGCGCCCAACGGCACCGCGAACGCGGCCACTTCATTTTTGACTCCGATGCGCTCCTCGACCGTGCGCAGTGTCACCGGCAGGGTGGCGCTGCTGGAGGCGGTGCTGAACGCAACCAGCATCGGCTCACGCATTTTCTGGAAGAAACGCAGCGGGCTGACCCGACCGAGCAGAATCAGCAGTGCCGGATAGACGAGCGTTGCGTGAATCAACAGGGCGGCCACCACAGTTAAAAAGTACTGCACAAGCCGCGCGATTTCCGCTAATCCGAGGGTGGCGAAGAGTTCTGTCATCAGACAGAACACGCCATAAGGTGCCAGCGCGATCAGCATGGTGATGAGCTTCATCAGGATCGCGTTCAGATCCTGGAACAGCTTTGTGACCCGGCTTCCGGCCTCTCCAGAATGGCTGAGCGCCACCCCAAGCAACAGTGCAAAAACAATGATCTGCAACATGTTGCCACGAGCCATGGCCTCTACCGGATTGGTGGGAAAGATATTGACCAGCGTGTTCTTGAAGCTTTCCGGCTCCTTCGCGTCAAAGCTGGATTCGAGCTCCATGGGACTCAATCCGACGCCGGGCTCGACGAGAAGAGCAAGCATCAGGGCAATGCTGATCGCAATCGCAGTCGTCAACAGATACAGGCCAACAGCCTTACCCGCAACGCGACCCATGTTGCCGCTCGCGCCGAGGCTGGCCGCACCGCAAATCAGCGACACAAAAACCAGCGGTACCACCATCAACCGCAGGCTGCGAACAAATATCTGTCCACCTGCATCGATTATGTCGCCGATGAGAATGCTCTGGATCCAATGGTCCGCATCAAGACCCGCCGCCTTTACCAGGGACCCGAGGACCAAGCCGAGGCCCATCGCGATCAAGATACGAATGGTAAGCGTCACTGCGTGCCGTTCCTGCTCAACCGACCTCGATCATCTCGAAATCTTCTTTGCTGACACCGCACTCCGGACAGACGAAGTCTTCGGGAACGTTCTCCCACTTGGTGCCAGGGGTAATGTCTTCTTCTTCGTACCCCTCGGCTTCATCGTAGATCCAGCCGCAGACGATACATTGCCATTTTCGCATTCTCGGTGAGCCTCCCAAACAACAGCCCGAGAGCGGGCAGCAAAGGCGCGATAAACTACTCATCCACCGCCAATAAATCAATTGAAACTCCCACACAGGGCTCCGGTGGTCTGCCCCTTGGCGAGGCGCTACACTCCCGCGCGATCTCCTGGAAGCACCGTGGATGAAGCCTCAGACCAATTTCCTGGCGCAAATCGACCTGACCGCCTACGTGAGCCTGATGCGCCTGGATCGGCCGGTGGGAAGCCTGCTTTTGCTGTGGCCGACGCTTGCGGCGCTGTGGATTGCCGCCGACGGCTGGCCTCCAGCAGGACTCATCGTGGTTTTCACGCTTGGTACAGTTCTGATGCGCGCCGCTGGATGTGTCATCAATGACTATGTCGATCGAGATTTCGACGCCGACGTAAAACGTACCGCCGATCGACCGCTGGCAAACGGCGCAATCAGCAAGACCTCCGCGCTCATCCTGTTCTTCGTACTGGCATTCATGTCGTTGCTGCTGCTGGCGTATCTGAATCAACTCGCGCGCATGCTCGCCTTGGCCGGGCTCGCGATCACCATCACCTATCCATTCATGAAGCGTTGGACCTACCTGCCTCAGGTCGTTCTGGGCACTGCGTTCAGCTGGGGTATCGTGATGGCGTTTGCCGCGGTAACCGGCGAGGTACCCAGCACCGCCTGGCTGTTGTTCGTTGCGAGCCTGTTCTGGATCGTGGCCTACGACACCATGTATGCGATGGTGGATAGAGATGACGATCTGCGAATCGGGATCAAGTCTACGGCCATTCTTTTTGGATCCGCCGACCGCCTGATGGTGGGGTTGTTGCAGGTGTTCACGCTCACAACGCTGTTCCTTCTCGGCCAGCGTCTGGAGTATCAGATATTCTACAACCTCGCCATCACAGTGGCCGCAGGGCTGTTCATATATCAGCAATACCTGATCCGGGCTCGCGAACGCAGCGCGTGTTTTCTCGCCTTTGGCAACAATGTTTGGGTCGGGTTTGCGCTGTTCGTCGGTGTGGTTCTGGAAACGGTCCTCGGCGGGGGCTCCCTGGAGCCCTGGTTGAAAGGGTCGCTGAACTGATACGCCGATACATTGCGTGGGTGGATCGGTTAACGGACCTGGTGGGTCGCGGCATCGCGTGGTTCACGATCGTCATGGCGCTCACCACGGTACTGATCGTTGTGTTGCGCTATGCCTTCAACCAGGGCGCCATCGTCCTCCAGGAATCGGTCATCTACATGCATGCCCTGGTGCTGATGCTGGGCATTCCATACGCCCTGAAGGGGGATCGGCACGTGCGGGTGGATCTGATCTACGCGAGACTCCCGAAGCGTTCGCGAATCCTGGTCAACGTTGTTGGCCACCTGATATGTCTGCTGCCCGTTTGCGTGTTCATCTTGTGGTTCAGCGCGGGCTACGTGCTCAGTGCCTGGCGGGTGTTGGAGGGATCGCCGGAGGTCGGCGGTATTCCTGCGGTATTTCTCCTCAAAACCCTGATTCCGACCATGGCCGCACTACTTCTGTTACAGGGTATTGCCGAGTCTGCCCGGGGCATTCTCAGCCTTCGCGGACATTCCGGCGAGCGCGCGTGCGAACACGCGGCCGAGCGCTAGTGCTTGAATTCATGCCAGTGCTGATGTTCGGCGCCGTGTTTGTCGCGTTGTTAGCCGGATACCCGGTAGCACTCACCCTGGCAGGCGTCGCCCTGCTCTTCGCGCTCGCCGGAATCGGCATGGGAGTGTTCGCGGCCAGCGACCTCGGTTTTCTGCCAGGACGTTTGTTCGGAATCATCACCAATCAGACGCTTCTCGCGGTACCACTGTTCGTCTTCATGGGCGTGATGCTGGAGAAGACCCGGATAGCCGCGTCGCTGTTGAACAGCCTGTCGCTGCTGCTGGGGCGATTGCCGGGCGGGCTGGGAATCGCCGTGATCGTGGTGGGGGCGTTGCTGGCCGCAAGCACCGGTATCGTCGGCGCTACCGTGGTAACGATGGGGCTGATGTCGTTGCCAACGATGTTGCAGCAAGGTTACGACCCCAGGCTTGCCACCGGCACAATCAGCGCCACCGGAACCCTAGGTCAGATCATTCCCCCCTCCATCGCGCTGGTTTTGCTGGGCGACGTGCTCTCCAATGCGTATCAGCAGGCACAGCTGAGCCAGGGATTGTTTGCGCCCGACACCGTGTCGGTCGGGGATCTGTTTGCCGGTGCAGTCATCCCGGGACTGCTGCTGGTTGGCCTGTACCTGGCCTACACACTGCTCATCGCCGTGCTGCAACCCGAGCGCGCGCCTCGGGCGCGTGACGCCAGCCCACCCAGCGCGGGCGCCTTACTGGGTGCGATTGTTCCACCACTGTTGCTCATCGGTGCCGTACTTGGCTCCATCCTCGGCGGATACGCCACGCCCACCGAGGCTGCCGGCGTCGGCGCCACAGGTGCAACGCTGCTGGCGCTCGTCGCGCGCAGCGGGCAGGCGCTGACGTTCGCGGTGTTGCGTGAGGTGTGCCGGGCAACTCTGAACACCACCGCGATGGTGTTTTTCATTCTCATCGGCGCGTCGGTTTTTTCTCTGGTGTTTCGCGGCTATGGTGGCGATGCCCTGGTGCATG
>JAYGEV010000369.1:0-13536 GCA_046582225.1 Pseudomonadales bacterium | reverse complement strand
GGAAGCATGGCCTGGATACCCCGACGTGCCAGGCGGCCGTGACCGATCTCGCGGCGCTTCGGGCCCGTCATGAATCCCGCTTCGCCGACGCTGAAGGGAGGGAAGTTGTAGTGCAACATGAAGTTGTCTTTATAGGTGCCTTCCAATGCATCGATCAGTGCGGCATCGCGCATGGTGCCAAGGGTCGCCGCCACGATTGCCTGAGTCTCACCGCGCGTGAACAAAGCTGAGCCATGGGTTTTTGGCAGGAAGCCAACCTCCACGGAGATTTTGCGAACGGTGCGCAAATCACGGCCATCGATTCTGGGTTCACCGTTGATCACCCGCTGGCGAACAATGTCCTTTTCGATCTTACCGAACATGTCGGAAACATCATCGGCACTGTATTGCGCATCGTCAGCACCGCTGAGCGATGCAACAACGCCCTTGCGCAGCTCGCGCACCTTTTCCTGGCGCTCCATCTTCTCGGTAATCCGATAGGCCTCTCCGAGATCCGTTTCAATCTGACCCGCGACCGCCTCCTTGAGCGTTTCGTCGAACGGCGGCAAGCTCCAATCCCATTGCGGCTTACCCGCTTCGGCGGCAAGTTCTTTAACTGCGCTGATCGCAACCTGCATTTCCTGGTGAGCAAACAGCACTGCCCCAAGCATCTCGTCTTCAGTGAGCTCCTGAGCCTCGGACTCCACCATGAGGACCGCTGATTCGGTTCCTGCGACCACCATGTTCAGCAGTGATTCCTTGAGCGCTTCATAACCCGGGTTCAACAGGTAGTTACCATCGCGATAACCAACCCGTGCGGCACCGATGGGTCCAGCAAAGGGAATGCCGGATATCGCCAGCGCCGCCGAGGTGCCGATCAAGGAGGCCACATCGGGGTCGTGGTCCTTGTTGACCGACATGACCGTGCACACAACTTGCACCTCGTTCATGAATCCCTTCGGAAACAGCGGCCGAATGGGTCGATCGATGAGCCGACACGTTAATGTTTCTTTCTCACTTGGACGACCTTCCCGACGAAAAAATCCACCCGGGATTTTGCCGGCAGCGTAGGTCTTTTCCTGATAGTTCACCGTCAGCGGGAAGAAAGCCTGCCCGGAACGGGCCGTCTTTGCACCGACGACAGTGCATAACACCACTGTATCGCCCATCGTGACCAGCACCGCCCCGGTCGCTTGTTTGGCCACTCGGCCAGTTTCCAGAACGACGCGTTCGTCGCCAAATTGAAATTCTTTCGTTACTAGGTTCAAAATTTAATTCTCCATTTCCTTTCTCGCTACACCATGTAGCTTTCTATCTTTTGCAAAACTTCCGCATCGCTCGCGCCTAACGTCTTAGTCCTAATTTCCTGATCAATTCGGCGTAGCGTGATGCATCTTTGCCATTCAGATAGTCCAATAGTTTTCGTCGCTGGTTCACCATTCGAATGAGTCCTCGTCGTGAGTGGTGATCCTTGTTGTGCGATCGAAAATGTTCCTGTAGTGCGTTGATATTGTTTGTGAGCAGCGCCACCTGGACCTCGGGAGATCCGGTGTCACCATCTTTGGTCTGATATTCCTTAATGATTTCAGATTTACTGTCGGCAGTTAGTGCCATTTCTATTCTCCGTTAAATATGCGTGTGTGAATTCGAGATAACCGTGCATATTTACAGTTAACTCATCGGTCGAACGACCAGTCGCCTCGGAGCGACCCGGCCATCGTCCAGTACCTCTCCCACGCCGATAAAGCGCGTGGATTCGTCGTCTGCAATCTCCGCCAACCGTACCCAGCCGCTCGAAGGAGCATGCGGTACGATGACGGGTTGTCCCTGCCTCAAATAATAGGCGGTATTGTCGGTGAGCGTGACTTCTGGCCAACCTCGGACCGTGCTGGACACCGGCTGCAAGTAACTGTCCAACCCACCGGTATCGGCCAGCGCGGCATCAAGTTGATCGAACGTAACCAGATCCGACTCATCATACGGACCAGCCACTCGACGTCGCAGCGCGGCAACGTGCGCGCCACACCCCAGCAACTGCCCCAACTCGTCCACCACAGTACGAACATAAGTTCCCTTGCTGCAATGGATCTCGAGTTCCAACTGGTCGCTTTCGAAACCCAGAATCTCATTCGAATAAATCATTACCCGCCGCGACTGACGCTCGACCTCGATACCCTGGCGCGCAAGTTTGTAAAGCGGCTGACCCTTATGTTTTATGGCCGAAAACATCGGCGGTATCTGATCGATTTCGCCCCGAAAAAAACGAAGCGCATTTTCGATTTTATCGACATCGACGTCTACCACGTTTTTCGTCGCCACGACCTTGCCGTCGGCGTCGCCGCTATCTGTTGCCACGCCAAGTTTGACCCGAACCCAGTACTTCTTGTCCGAGGACAACAGGTACTGGGAAAATTTTGTCGCCTCACCGAAACAAAGCGGCAATACGCCTGTCGCCAGCGGGTCCAGGGCGCCGGTGTGGCCGACCTTACGCGCATTGAACATGCGCTTGGCCCGCTGCACAGCGTCATTGGAACTCCAGCCGTGGGGCTTATCCACCACCAGCACGCCGCTGACATCGCGTCCTCGCCTGCGCCTAGACACGATCGTCCTGCTCATCATCGCGTCCTGACTCGACGCGACGGCTTGCATCTTCGCTAATCGCCGACTCGATAAGCGCTTCGAGCGCCGGGCCTTTCTCTACCAGTTCATCGTAGTGAAATCTCGGTTTCGGCGTAGTGCGCATGCTGTGACGTTTAGCAAGTTCGGAACGGAAAAATCCCGCGGCTTTGTTCAACACGCTGATGAGTTCGTCCCGTTCTTCGGCACTGGAAGTATCCACCGACGATACATATATCTCTGCATATGACAGATCTTTGCTGACGGTAACGTCATTCACGCTTAGCAGGCCCACTCTCGGATCACGCATGTGGCGCTGCATGATCTGCGCCAGCTCGTCGCGGACAAAATCCGCAACCCGAAGAGATCGTCCGAACTCACGCACTACAGTTGCCGAGCCACTTCTTTGGTCTCGTAGACCTCAATGAGATCGCCGGACCGCACGTCGTTGTAGTTACGCACGCCAATTCCACACTCGGTACCATTGCGAACTTCGCTCACGTCATCTTTGAATCGCCGCAACGATTCGAGTTCGCCTTCGTAGATCACAATGTTTTCCCGCAATACGCGAATCGGCTTGTTACGAAAAACTGATCCTTCCGTAACCATACAGCCAGCGATCTGACCAAATCGGGGTGACCGGAACACATCTCGCACCTCAGCCACGCCAACGATTTCCTCCCTGATTTCAGGCGCCAGCATACCGCTCAGCACCTGTTTGACGTCATCCAACAACTCATAGATGACGCTGTAGTAGCGCAAATCGAGCCCTTCCCGCTCGATGATGGCTTTCGCGGAATTGTCGGCACGAACATTGAAACCAAATACCGCCGCTCGATACGTCATCGCCATGTTTGCATCGGTTTCGGTGATTCCCCCAACGCCCGCACCCAGAATGTTGACCGACACTTCGTCAGTACCCATTTCTGTCAGCGCCTGGTTGATGGCCTCCAGGCTCCCGCGTACATCGGTCTTGAGGACCATTTTGAGAATCCGCTTCTCACCGGCGCCGACGTGAGAAAACATGTCATCAATCCTGGCAGCCTGCTGCATCGCAACCCGCTGCTCCTGGCTTTTGTGACGCCGGGATTCAGTAAGTTCACGCGCATCGCGCTCCTCGGTGACCACCGAAAAGTCATCGCCCGCCGCGGGAGTACCGTTGATACCAAGGACCTCAACCGGAACCGACGGCCCGGCCTGCTTAACCTGGTCGCCGTGATCGTCTAGCATTGCCCGCACACGCCCATAGCATTCGCCCGCGATGAGAATGTCGCCCTGCTTCAGGGTTCCGTTCTTAACCAGCAGCGTCGCGACCGGTCCGCGGCCACGATCGAGGCGCGATTCGATGACCACGCCCTGTCCCGGCGCGTCTTCCACCGCTTTGAGCTCGAGAATCTCCGATTGCAGCAGGATAGCTTCCAGCAACCCGTCAATTCCCTCTCCCGTCTCGGCGGAGACTCTTACAAACTGCGTATCGCCGCCATACTCCTCCGGCACGACGTCTTTCGCCGCCAACTCGTTGGTTACCCGGTCAGGATCCGCACTTTCCAGATCAATCTTATTAATCGCAACGACCAGTGGCACTTTGGCCGCCCTGGCGTGCTGGATGGCTTCTTCGGTTTGTGGCATCACCCCGTCGTCGGCCGCTACCACCAGAACTACGATATCCGTCACCTGGGCGCCGCGCGCGCGCATGGCGGTAAACGCAGCATGACCCGGCGTGTCGATAAAGCTGACGGTTCCCTGAGGCGTATCTACATTGTAGGCGCCGATATGCTGGGTAATTCCACCCGCCTCGCCACTGGTGACACGCGTCTTTCGAATGTAATCCAGCAACGAAGTCTTACCATGATCGACATGACCCATCACGGTAACGACCGGCGCTCTATGCGAGCCTTCGCCCTGGGTCTTAAGCGACTCTATCAGCGCCTGTTCTTTCTCATCTTCGTGGACGTGCGTGGCTTTGTGACCCATCTCCTCTACGATCAACGTGGCCGTCTCCTGATCCACGCTCTGATTGATGGTCGCCATCACGCCCATACCCATTAGTGTCTTGATGACTGCGCCAGCCTTTACCGTCATGCGCTGAGCCAACTCACCCACCGTGATCACTCTGGGGATCTCGACTTCTCTGGCGATGAAGTCCGTGGGTCGGAACTCGCCGCCGTGTTTGTCCACCTGGATCGCAGCTGCCTGACGCCGCTTGCCGCGACGCTGAGTCTTCAGGGTGATCTCGCGTCGCCGACCTTTGCCGTCGGCAAAGTCATCATTTTTTGCCCCGCCACGCTCGCGATCCTTGCCTTTGCCGCGCTTGCCCGCACGCTCGCTGGCCTGGGTTTTCGCCTGTGCCTCTGCAGCGGCTTTAGCGGCGATTGCCTCTACGTCCTCAGGCTTCTCTATCGGTTCCGCTGGGCTCTGGGCGACATTCTTCGTCGATTCAGCGGCTGCGCGCTCGGCCTCCTCTTTCGCCTGAAGTTCTTCTACCCGACGTTCTTCATCGGCCTGTCGCTCAGCTTCCTTACGCCGGGTTTCTTCTTCGGCGGTCTGGCGCGCGAGATCTTCTGCGCGAATGCGCTGGGCTTCGATCTGAGCTTGGCCGGGCGCGCTGGCTCGCTCCCCGGCTGCCGTGTCGGGCTCAGCCACCTTGCGTTTTACGTATGTCCGTTTGCGGCGCACTTCTACGTTGACGGTGCGGCCCCCGCGGCCCTGGCCGGTTTTGAGCGTGCCGACGGATTTGCGTTTGATCGTAATTTGTTTCTGCGCGCCGTCATCGGAGCCGTGGCTACGCTTCAGGTAGGCAAGCAGAGTCTTTCTCTCTTCTTCACTAACCGCGGATTCGTCGCTCGCATGCGGTAGCCCTGCCTCCTGCATCTGTTTGAGCAGGCGGTCTACCGGTGCACCTACCGTGTCCGCGAGTTGTTTTACCGTAACTTCCGACATTCCTTTACTCCGCTGTGAAACGGTTACTTCTCTTGCGCTTCGGACGCCTCTTCGGCTTCGAACCAAGGCGCGCGCGCCGTCATGATCAACACACCGGCGTCTTCAGCGTCTAATTCCGTGATGATCTCAAGGAGATCCGGCACCGCCAGCTCCGCCAGGTCCTCCATCGTGATGACATCATGACTGGCGAGTTCAAATGCCAGCCTGCGCTCCATACCCTCCATGTTGAGCA
The DNA here is from genome assembly GCA_046582225.1 of Pseudomonadales bacterium. GTDB lineage: Bacteria > Pseudomonadota > Gammaproteobacteria > Pseudomonadales > Azotimanducaceae > JAYGEV01. The sequence continues at coordinate 7,769 of JAYGEV010000369.1, read as the reverse complement.
GGTCTGCTGCTGGTTCTTTTTCGCCCAGCAACTCTTCACTCGCGATAGCCTTGGTGAGCAGGGCATCCTTCGCACGGTTCCTGAGTTCCTCGACGATTTCCTCGTCGAAGCCCTCGATCGCCGTCATCTCCTCGATGGGCACCTAGGCGATTTCGTCGAGCGTGCTGAACCCTTCTTCAACCAGCACTGCGGCAACATCCTCGTCCACGGCAAGCGCTTCCATGAATTCCTCGATGAACTTGACCGCTTCTTCTTCCTGCTTTGCCGCGGCTTCCTCTTCGGTCATGATATTCAGAGTCCAACCGGTGAGATCACTCGCCAGACGAACGTTCTGACCGCCGCGCCCAATGGCCTGGGCGAGGTTGTCTTCGGTCACCGCGATATCCATGGTGTGGCTCTCTTCATCCAGCACAATGGATGCCACTTCTGCAGGCGACATGGCATTGACCGTGAGCTGCGCGGGGTTGTCATCCCACGACACGATATCGATCCGCTCCCCTGCAAGCTCACCAGACACCGCCTGGACACGGGAGCCTCGCATTCCGACACACGCCCCGATTGGATCAATGCGGCCGTCGTTGGTCTTCACCGCAATCTTGGAGCGTGAACCCGGATCGCGTGCAGCAGCGCGAATTTCGATCACGTCCTCTGCGATCTCCGGCACCTCAATCTTGAAAAGTTCAACGAGCATTTGTGGTGACGTGCGCGTGAGGATGAGTTGAGGACCTCTATTGTCGGGCTTGATCTCCAACAGCAGAGCTCGCAACCGGTCCCCGACCCGAAATGTTTCCCGGGGAATGAGATGTTCGCGTGTCAGCAGACCTTCAGCATTGTTACCGAGATCGACAATCGCGGTGTCCCGCCCGAGCTTCTTGACCGTCCCACTAACGAGTTCGCTGACACGAGGCAGATACGCTTCCACCACTTGAGCGCGTTCCGCTTCACGCACTTTTTGCACAATGACCTGTTTGGCGGCCTGGGCCGCGATGCGGCCAAACTCCACCGATTCGACAGGTTCTTCGATCACATCTCCCATCTGCAGGTTCGGATCACGCTCCTGTGCCTCCGCAAGCGTGAACTGAGCTTCAGGATTTTGTTCCTCTTCGTCTTCGGGTTCGGCAACGGTCCACACACGAAATGTCTCGTACTCGCCGGACTCTCGATCGATCGCCACCCGAAACTCGGCGTTCTCGGTGTACCGCTTTTTGGTAGCCGTCGCGAGCGCAAGCTCCACCGCGTTGAAAATGACGTCCTTCGGGACACCCTTTTCATGGGAGACGGTCTCGACAACCAATAACACTTCTTTGCTCATAGCGTTTTTCGAACCTCAATCAAATCGTGGAACAATCCTGGTGCGCTGGACATTTTCCAGCGGTAGGAGATATTCCTCATCTTCAACCTGGACGACTACCTGCCCAAGGGCATCATCGCTTTCGATGCCAGCCAGTACGCCGACGATGCGCCTGCGGCCCTCGAAAGCGTAATTCAGTCGCACCTCGATCTGTTCGCCCACGTTTGCCAGGTATTGGTCGGCGTTAAACAGAATGCGATCCATTCCCGGAGAGGACACTTCCAGCGTGTAGCTCTGTTGCAGGACATCCTCAACTTCCAGAATGTCGCTGACATGACGGCTCACCTGCTCGCAGTCATCGACTGACACTCCATCGGTACGGTCGATGTATATTCGCAGCCTTGAGTGCCTGCCCTGCGACATCAACTCGATGCCCCAGATTTCACAACCAAGGGCTTGTACCGTCGGGGTGAGCAACGCCTCTACTTGTTTCTCCTTCGTATTCAAAAGATATTCAAACGATATTCAAACTTTCCTTCAGACAATAAAAAATGGGCTTATGCCCATTTCCTAAAACAGCAAATACACCTGTCTAAGCGGCCAAGGGCGACCCAGCCGGTACGTGGCGAGCCACCTTTAAGGATGTCATCGCGGGTTCATAACACCCGTTCGCATACACCTGATTGGCAATCGAACCTTAGTCGACGCACGTCCATCAGAACGCAGCAAAAAAGACCCTGACCTAATCGCGTTGCACAAAAGTGATACGCAGGAGGGGCCTCTATCCTTTGGTAGCGGGGGCAGGATTTGAACCCACGACCTTCGGGTTATGAGCCCGACGAGCTACCAGACTGCTCCACCCCGCATCAGCAAGGGCCGGAGTATAGTGATGGGACATGGCAGCCGCAACCGCAAAAACCCCATTCTCGCTACCCCCCCAGACAATGATCACGGGAGCTCCCGGGACAATTTCGCGGCGGATGGATCTGTGAATGGTGCCGAAGAGAGGACTCGAACCTCCACGGGCATAAGCCCACTACCCCCTCAAGGTAGCGTGTCTACCAATTTCACCACTTCGGCAAATGTCACTAGATATCCGGGACGTCGGAATCTACACCTTCGGAATCCGGAGTCAACTGATCGGGTTCTACAATTTCTGGAACCGACACCGTGGGTACTCCGAGGTCTTCGCTGCCTAATGCACGCTCCTTGGCCGTATAAGCCAATCCGAACGCGATCAGAAAGAAGCCGATCGCCAACCACGCGGTCAGCTTAGTCAAGAACGAGGTGGTGCCGGCGGCCCCGAACATGGTGTTGGACGAGCCACTACCAAAAGCGGCGCCTACATCCGCGCCACGTCCCTGCTGCAACAACACCAGTGCGGCAAGCGCGATCGCATCGACGACCAGCAACATCAACAATATCGTCTCAAACGTGGACATGGGGTTCGCTACCGTTTCCTCTGGTCATTTCTGTTCCGCCGTCGCGAGGGTACCCGCGGTCGCGACAATTGAGCCGAAGCTTTTTGCCTCCAGCGAAGCGCCGCCAATCAGCCCGCCGTCGATCTCACGCTCACTGAGCAACATTTCGGCATTTTCCGCATTCATGCTGCCGCCGTACAGCACGCGCATCTGTTCAGCAGCCGACCCAACTATGCGGGCAATCTCCGCGCGGATGACCGCGTGCATCGCCTGGGCCTGGCCGGGTGTCGCGGTCTGCCCGGTGCCGATGGCCCAAATCGGTTCGTAGGCCAATGTGCCCTTTGAGAACGCTTGCGCACCCACCCGACTTGCGACTGCCTGGACCTGCTCGCGGACAACTGTTTCGGCCTGATCAGCATTTCTCTGTGCCAGTGTTTCCCCCACACAGAGTATGGGATTGAGCCCCGCTCTCAAGGCCCCGGCAAATTTATCTGCGACCACGCTATCGGTTTCACCGTAGTGTTCGCGCCGCTCAGAATGCCCTACCAGCATCCACTGTGCGCCGAGATCCCGGACCATCTCAGGCGCGATCTCGCCCGTAAACGCCCCGGCGGCCTCACCATGGCCGTTCTGGGCGCCAAGCTGAACCGCACACTCCTTCAGCGCTCGTGCCAGCGCGTCCAGATACGCAACCGGAGGAAACAGCACGACGGTGACGTCTTCCGGCAATCGAATTGCGGCAATCTGTCCGGCAAATTCGTCGACCAGGGCCAACGAACCGTTCATTTTCCAGTTTCCCGCGATAAGGGGCCGACGCGCGAGCATGCAAGGCTCCTTTGAGCGCTAATAGTGTAGAGGCCGTGCCAGCACCGGGGCGCGCAATCTTATACGCTGAAGCGCGCACAAACAACGCCGCTGCTGACACGCGCTCGTACGCTGCGAATTACTCAATCAGGCGTGCTTTTCGACCGTGGCCGCCAGATCTTCGGCGATCGCGGACACCTCAGAGCGATCGTCTCCTTCAACCATCACGCGGATTACCGACTCGGTTCCGGATGGTCGAACCAGCACCCGACCACGCCCGTCGAGCAGCTGCGTTTTCGCCCTGATCGCCGCCTGGATCGGTGCTTTTTCGGCAAGCGCTAGAGGTTCGCTGGCCGCCACATTGAGCATCACCTGGGGCAACTTGGCCATCCCCCGGGCCAATTCATGGAGCGGCCGCTGCTGCTCCACCATCGGAGTCAATGCCTGCAACGCAGCGACGATAGCGTCCCCGGTCGTGGTCAGATCAAGACAGATGATATGCCCGGAGGCTTCGCCGCCGACACTCCAACCTCGATCACGAAGCATTTCCAGCACATGTCGATCTCCTACTTCGGCTCGATCGAACGGAATATTCAATTCCTGCAACGCACGCTCAAGACCAAAGTTGGTCATCGCCGTGCCGACCACCCCGCCTTGCAGAGTACCCGCTTCAGCCCGATACCGTGCAATTATGTAGAGCAGTTCGTCACCATCCACGAGGACGCCACGGCGGTCGACCATCACCACACGATCTCCGTCCCCATCAAAGGCCACTCCTACATCTGCGCCGAGAGCGGTGACCTGACGTGACAGCATCTCCGGAGAGGTTGAACCACAGTCAGCGTTGATATTGGTCCCATCCGGTTCAGCGCCGATCACCGTGATGTCCGCCCCAAGTTCTTCAAAGACCCGGGGCGCGACGTGATAGGTGGCACCGTTCGCACAGTCGAGGACCACCTTGAGGCCGTGGAACCGAAACTCACGGCTCACGGTGGCCTTGCAGAATTCGATATAGCGGCCGGGCGCGTCCTCGAGTCGATCAGCCCGACCCAGTTGATCCGAGTCCACGCAAACCATGTCGGCCTCCAGCTGCGCTTCGATCTCGAGCTCAATTTCGTCGGCAAGTTTGTTCCCGCTGGCGTCGAAGAACTTAATGCCGTTGTCGTAGTACGGGTTGTGAGAAGCACTGATCACGATGCCGGCATCCGCGCGCAAAGTGCGGGTCAGGTACGCAATGGCCGGAGTCGGCATGACGGTGAGCAGGCTCACATTGGCACCCGCCGACGCAAGCCCGGATTCCAGCACCGACTCCATCATGTATCCGGAGATACGCGTGTCCTTGCCGATGAGAATGTGGCACTCGCCCTTCCTCGCGAACACCTTACCCACCGCCCAGCCAAGACGCAGACAGAATTCCGGGGTGATCGGCGATTGGCCAACGCGGCCGCGAATTCCATCAGTGCCAAAATACTTCTTGTTCATAACTCATTCTCCGGAGCCGTCCATGCCTGAACCATCGCAAGCGCATCCGCAGTTGCTGCAACGTCGTGCACACGTACGATGTTCGCACCGTGTTGCACCGCGAGCGCGGCGGCCACCGCACTGCCAACCACTCGATCGCGCACGCTGCGTCCGGTAATTGTACCGAGCATGCTCTTTCGAGAAACGCCCACCAGCAACGCCGGGCCGACCAGCTTCAGCTCAGTCAGGTTACGCAACAACGCAAGGTTGTGATCGAGGGTCTTTCCAAATCCGATGCCCGGGACGATCAGCAGCCGCGTCGAGTCAATGCCTGCCTCGGCGCAGGCGTTAACCCTTTCCGCGAGAAAATCGCGAACTTCGCCGACCACATCCACGTAGTGCGGATCGCGCTGCATCGACCTCGGCTCACCAAGCATGTGCATAATACAAACGGCTGTTCCGCCGTCGGCAACTGCGCTAAGCATTCCTTCACCGCGAAGACCGGTCACATCGTTGATCATATGGCAGCCCATCGCGATGGCCGCAATGGCTACCTCCGACTTGCGGGTATCCACGCAGAGGATGGTATCGAGACCGAGCAGGCGTTCGATGACCGGCATTACACGCTCGCACTCTTCGTCCGCAGAGACTGGTTCGGCGCCGGGTCGGGTCGATTCCCCGCCGACATCCAGGATGACAGCACCGTCATCGAGCATGCCCCGAGCCAGTTCTTCGATCGCGCCGAGATCCGGCCTTTGCGCGCTAAAAAGGCGACCACCATCGGAAAAGGAATCTGGCGTGACGTTCAGCACCCCCATGATTCGGGGCTGTGACAGTTCGAGTGTGCGGTTGCCGCAGCGAACAGATGCCGGCGTATCAGTGCTCCTCTGCGGGTCCACCGATTGGCGATTCGGGCGACGGTGACTGACCCGCGGAAGGGGTACCGTCTTTCGCTTGCCTGGGCTTGGCCCCGGCCATGATGTCGTCGATCTGATCGCTGGCCAACGTTTCGTATTCGATCAACGCTTCAGCCATATTGTGCAGCTTATCGATGTTGTCTTCGATAAGTTGTTTGGCGGTTGCGTAACACTCGTCGATGATGCTGCGGACCTCCTGGTCAATGGCGCTCGCCGTATCGGGCGAATGCATCCGCGGCTTAAGACCCGCAGACATACCCAGGAACACCTCTCCGTCTTCCTCGTCGTAGGCTATCGGACCCATTTTTTCCGACAATCCCCACTTGGTGACCATGTTGCGTGCCAAATTGGTTGCCCGCTCGATGTCGTTAGAGCCGCCGGTCGTGACCTGGTCCGGCCCGAGAATCAGTTCTTCGGCAATGCGGCCGCCGAACAGGCTGCAGATCTGGCTTTTCACCCTCTGCCGACTCAGGCTGTAGCGATCTTCTTCGGGCAGGAACATGGTGATACCCAGCGCCCGGCCACGGGGAATGATCGTGACTTTGTAGACCGGGTCATGGTCCGGAACCAGTTTGCCGACGATGGTATGGCCGGCTTCGTGATAGGCAGTGTTGCGCTTCTCCTTCTCCGACATGACCATGGATTTGCGTTCCGCACCCATCATGATCTTGTCTTTGGCTTTGTCGAATTGTTCCATCTCAACCAGTCGACCGCCGGCCTTGGCGGCAAACAACGCAGCTTCGTTAACGAGATTAGCGAGGTCCGCGCCCGAGAAACCGGGGGTTCCGCGGGCGATGAGGGCTGGCTCAACGTCGTCGGACAGCGGCACCTTGCGCATGTGAACCTTCAGAATCTGCTCACGACCGCGGATATCGGGAAGGCTGACCACCACCTGGCGGTCGAAGCGCCCGGGACGCAGCAACGCGGGGTCGAGAACGTCGGGACGGTTGGTCGCCGCGATGACAATGATGCCGTCGTTGGGCTCAAAGCCGTCCATTTCGACCAGAAGCTGGTTCAGCGTCTGCTCGCGCTCGTCATGGCCGCCGCCCAGCCCCGCTCCTCGGTGCCGACCAACCGCGTCGATCTCGTCGATGAATATGATGCAGGGCGCCTGCTTTTTGGCCTGCTCGAACATATCCCGCACGCGCGATGCGCCCACGCCGACAAACATCTCCACGAAGTCAGAACCGGATATTGAGAAAAACGGTACCTTCGCCTCCCCCGCGATAGCTTTCGCCAGCAACGTCTTACCGGTGCCAGGTGCACCGACCATGAGTATCCCGCGCGGAATTCGCCCACCCAGACGCTGAAACTTGCTCGGGTCGCTCAGGAATTCCACCAGTTCCTGCACTTCTTCTTTGGCCTCATCGACACCCGCCACGTCGGCGAACGTCGTTTTGATCTGGTCTTCGGACAACAGCCGCGCCTTGCTCTTGCCGAATGCCATCGGACCACCACGCCCACCGGCCCCGCCCTGCATCTGACGCATAAACAGCATGAACACGCCAATGATGATCAGGATCGGAAAGCTCGCGATCAGCAGCTGCGCCCAGATGCTCTGTTGCTCTGGCAGCTTACCGGCGGTGTCGACGTTGTGATTGTAAAGATCGTCGAGCAGTTTCTGATCGTAAACATCGGGACGGATAACCTGGAACTTTTCGCCGTCGTCCCGGGTTCCATGGATGATCAGGCCCTCAATTTCGACCTTGGCGACCCCGTCGCTGCGCACCATTTCGATGAAGTCGGAGTAACTAACCGTTTCAGGCTCTGGTTTGACGTTGAAATTGTTGAATACCGTCAGCAGCACCGCCGCGATAATCAACCAGAGCAGCAAATTTTTACCCATGTCTGTCAAGGATTTATCCTCATGATCCG
>JAYGEV010000309.1:0-3102 GCA_046582225.1 Pseudomonadales bacterium | reverse complement strand
AACTCGTTTTTGTGGCGCACATCAACCAGTTCGTCGGCGAACCTGTTCTTGCTGGTGAGCACCGCACTGGCCTGCGCGATGACGTACTCCGCCTCATCGATGGCCGACAGATATTCAATATCGTCGCTCACCTTGCCATTGGTCACGCGCCGATATGGTGTCTCGAGAAATCCGTACTCATTCGTGCGCGCGTAGGCGGCCAACGAATTAATCAGTCCGATGTTCGGACCCTCAGGCGTCTCGATGGGGCAAACCCGACCGTAGTGGGTCGAGTGAACGTCCCGAACTTCGAATCCCGCACGCTCTCGAGTTAGACCGCCCGGTCCGAGCGCTGAAACGCGCCGCTTATGGGTCACCTCGGAAAGCGGATTATTCTGATCCATGAACTGCGACAGCTGAGAGGAGCCAAAAAACTCCTTCACCGCCGCTGCCACCGGCTTGGCGTTGATCATGTCCTGAGGCATGAGACCTTCCGACTCGGCCAGGCTCAAGCGCTCCTTGACGGCACGCTCTACCCGGATCAAGCCGACGCGAAACTGATTCTCCGACATTTCGCCCACAGACCGTACGCGACGATTACCGAGGTGATCGATGTCGTCCACCGAGCCCTTACCGTTGCGAATGGCGATGAGCGTTCGCAGGACATCGACGACATCCTCGTTGGTCAGAACGCCCTCTCCGGTGATGGCCTCACGGCCAAGACGCCGGTTGAACTTCATACGTCCGACCCCGGAAAGATCGTATCGATCGCTGGAGAAGAACAGGTTGTTAAACAGGTTTTCCGCGGCTTCCTTGGTGGGCGGTTCGCCGGGGCGCATCATGCGATAAATTTCCACCAACGCTTCCAGTCGGTTGCTGGCGGGATCGATTCGCAGCGTCTCGGATATGTACGGGCCGCAGTCCAGATCGTTGGTGTAGATCGTCTCGATGTCGGAAACACCCGCTTCGAGCAACTGGTCTATCACCTCATCGGTGATCAGCGTGTTGCACGCGACCACGATCTCTCCGGTTGACTCGTCGACAACGTCTCGGGATATCACCCGATCAAACAGATATTCGCGAGGCACGTCCAGGCGCTTGAGGCGACTGTCCTTCAGCAACCTGACATGGCGGGCGGTAATACGGCGGCCACTTTCGACCAGAACGTTGCCGCTCTTGTCGGTGATATCGAACGTGGCCACTTCACCACGCATGCGCTCGGCAACGAGGTCTGATGAGAAGCCGTCCTTCTTCACATGGAATATATTTTTCTCGAAGAACATTTCGAGAATCTCTTCGGCGCTGAATTCCAGCGCACGCAAGATGATCGTCGCCGGAAGCTTGCGGCAGCGGTCGATCCGCACGAAGACGCAGTCTTTAGGGTCGAACTCGAAGTCCAACCAGGAGCCGCGAGAGGGAATCACCCGCGCCGAATACAGCAACTTGCCAGACGAATGCGTCTTGCCACGGTCGTGATCAAAAAACACACCCGGCGAGCGGTGCAGCTGAGAGACCACCACGCGCTCAGTACCATTGATCACGAAGGTGCCATTTTCGGTCATGAGCGGAATCTCGCCCATGTAGACCTCCTGCTCCTTCACGTCTTTGATGGCTTTGCTGGAGGATTCCCGATCGTAGATGATCAAACGAACCTTCACGCGCAACGGCGCTGCATACGTGATGCCACGCAGAACACATTCCTTGACGTCAAAAGCTGGATCGCCCAAGCGGTAGTCGACGTACTCCAGCGCCGCACTGCCCGAGTAGCTCACAATCGGAAACACCGACCGGAACGCCGCATGCAAACCGACATCGTCACGTTTCGCAGCGGTGAGACCCAGCTGCAGAAACCGATTGTATGAATCGATCTGTATTGAGAGAAGGTAAGGCAACTCCATGGCTTCAGGCAGCTTGCCGAAGTCTTTGCGGATACGTTTCTTCTCGGTAAAGCTATACGCCATTCGAATCTCCCGCGCTAAATCGCATATTCAGATTTCATTTTTCGGACCAACGCCGAAAGGCCGGAACTCCTGGCCCCGCGCGACTCGCGCGGGATAAGAGCGTCCAGCCCGTGTTCCACCTTTGTTGGCTGGTAAGACCAATCCAAGACGGATCTATTTGAGCTCAACAGTTGCGCCAGCCTCTTCCAACTTTGCCTGGATCTCCGCAGCTTCGACCTTGCTCGCACCCTCTTTAACAGCGGAAGGTGCCTCTTCAACCAGCGTCTTGGCCTCTTTGAGGCCCAGACCCGTGATCGCACGAACAGCCTTGATCACGTTGACCTTCTTCTCACCATAGGACATGAGCATTACGTCGAACTCGTCCTTTTCTTCAGCCGCTCCAGCGGCGGCGTCCGCTGCAGCCGCAGGGGCGGCGGCCACGGCCACAGCCGCGGATACGCCAAATTTATCTTCCATCGCTTCCACGAGTTCAACGACTTCCATCACGCTCATGTCCGCGATCGCGCCTAAAACTTCGTCTTTTGACAATGCCATCTCTGTATTTCTCCTGACTCGATAGTTTCGTTTTTGAAGTTAACTTTCGGAACCGGCGGGGACATCCCCGCTCTGGGTGTCCCCACCCCCGGCTTCTTTCTGATCCCTGATCGCCGCAACCGTACGCACCAATTTGCCTGGCACCTCATTCAAGGTCCGCGCAAGTTTGGTGATGGGCGCCAGCATGACGCTCATCAGAATCGCACGTGCTTCGTCGCGCGTCGGAAGCTTCGCCAGACGATCAAGGTCGCTCGCGGCGAACATCTGACCGCCGATGGACAAAGCTTTGACCTCCAAAGCTTTGTAATCCTTCGCACAGTCTTTCATCAGCCTTGCAGCTGACCCGGGTTCCTCCTGCGAGAACGCGACCATCGTTGGCCCGACAAGCGCCTCAGTGAGGCACTCATATTCGGTGCCTTCAATGGCGCGCTTTGCCAACGTGTTCCGAACGACCCTTAGATAGACGCCTGTCTGCCGCGCCCTCGCGCGCATCTCGGTCATCTGCAAAACGGTCAATCCACGATAGTCGCTCAAGACAGCGGCCAACGCGTTCGTCGCAGCTTCGTTAACCTCGGCAACAATTGCTTGTTTCTGCTCACGTTTCAGCGCCATGGTTTCTCCTCGGATA
>JAYGEV010000027.1:0-2597 GCA_046582225.1 Pseudomonadales bacterium | reverse complement strand
TTTGTCGACATAGAAAATCCCCGTTGAACGCTGTTACTGGTGCACTGTGAATCCGGTCCCCCAGCTATCAGCAAAGGCCAGCTTATCCACCGGACGCCGGGAGATCGGTCCGTGGCCTCCGCCGATGGGATAGCCGATAGGCATAAACGCGCAGGTATACCAGTCTGTGGGTATACCAAGCAGCGTTTTGACCTCGTCTTCTCGATAACACAACAGCGTGGTGAGCGTGCAACCAACGCCCTCAGTTCGGCACGCGAGCATCGCGTTCTGGACCGCCGGATAGACAGAACCACCACCCACACCCGAAGGCCGGCCGAGGTCCGCGTCAGTGATCGCCATTCGGTCTGGGTTGAAGCAGAACACAAGAATAACCGGCGCATCACCCATGTGTTCGCCGAGATGGTCAGCGGCAACCATCATGCGCTCTGATTGAGCTCGAGCTTCACCTTCCAATATCTCGAGGTTCCGGCGTACACCCGCGCTGTATTTCGCCCACTCCGGCCGATACAGATCGCCGAGAGCCGCGCGTTTTTCAACATCGCGAACCACCATGACCCGCCAGGGTTGCACGTTGCCGCCGCTGGGCGCCCACGCAGCCGCCTGAAGAATACGTTGCAGCACCTCGGGCGCAATGGGGTCTGTCTTGAGCCGCCGCACCGCGCGCAGCGTGCTCATGGCTGCATAAATTTCCACGTCGGTCATCACACCCTCCCTGGGCAGAACCCGGAATTCCGAAGTACGTTGCCTGACGGCCGGCAATCACGCAATTATTTCGGAATCTTGGGGCCCATCGGTTCCAACTCCGGTCGCGGACCGAGTCGGGTTGCCATGTGCATGCAACGGCCCCAATGCTTTAGAATTCGGCTATCGAAGTAGACCACGGTCCACATTTGCACTCACGAGTGTCAGAATCGACCGACTAACAATCGACCCGCTGACATTCGGCCGACTATCATCGAGCGAAAACTACTCGAGCGAAAATCCTAGAGCAAAAAAAAGGAGACCATGGACTACCACCTCACAGAAGACCAGGCAGCCATCAAGGATCTGGCCGATCGCTTTACCGCAGAGAAAATCACGCCCTACGCCAGTGACTGGGATGAGCGACATTATTTTCCACGTGAAACTATTCGCGAAGCTGCGGAGCTGGGATTCGGCGGTATCTACGTCGCTGAGAGTGCCGGTGGCATCGGCCTGGGTCGAATCGAATCAGCCCTGATCATTGAGGCCATGGCCTACGGGTGCCCATCAACCTCGGCATTCATCTCGATCCACAACATGGCAGTCTGGATGATCGGCGAGTTTGGTTCCGAAGATGTGTGCAAACGATTCATACCTAAGCTCGTCACAATGGAGCACATGGCAAGCTACTGCCTTACCGAACCCGGCGCCGGCTCCGATGCGGCATCGCTGAAGACCAAGGCCGTTCTGGACGGGGACCACTACGTGATCAACGGTACCAAGGCATTCATCTCCGGCGGCGGCCAGAACGAAATCTACGTGTGCATGGTTCGCACCGGCGATGACGGACATCGCGGTATCTCGTGCATCGTGATCGAGAAGGACCGGGACGGCGTGAGCTTTGGCGCAAACGAACGAAAACTCGGCTGGCATTCTCAACCCACCACCATGGTTAACTTCGAAGATGTGCGGGTTCCCGTCGCCAATCGCGTCGGTGCAGAAGGCGAAGGATTCAAGATCGCCATGGCAGGACTGGATGGCGGCCGGTTGAGTATCGCCGCGTGCTCCATAGGCGGCGCTCAGCGCTGTCTCGATGAAGCGATCAACTATGTGAAGGAGCGGCGCCAGTTCGGATCCGCGGTCGCCGAATTTCAGAACACCCAGTTCATGCTCGCCGACATGGGCACCCAGCTGGCCGCCTCTCGAGTGCTGGTCCACGTCGCCGCGCAAAAGGTCACCGAAGATGCGCCCGACAAAACCCAGTACGCGGCAATGGCGAAGCTCCTTGCCACGGATGCGGGATCGAAGATCGCCAACGATGCCCTGCAGCTTCATGGTGGATATGGCTATCTGATGGACTACCCGATCGAGCGGTTCGTGCGTGATCTGCGCGTGCATGAGATTCTGGAGGGGACGAATCAGATTATGCGGGTTGTCATCGGCAGGTCGCTTTTGAGCTGAGAAGGGCTTGGTTCGGATTCAGTTTGCCGTGTAATGTGGGTCTGCGGAAATCGGCAGCGTAAAAGGGCTCGGCCGAGTGAGCGAATTGACGGCCGCAGGCTGGCAACTTCGCGAAGCGAGGGCACCCTGGAGGGGCCGAGTCCAGCGTTGCCACTTTCCTCAGCAGCTGTCCGCTACGCGGGAACTTCGATCACACCCATCGCACCAACCGTTAAGCCGCCGGGTACGCGCTACCTCCATCTACCTTCAGTATCGCCCCCGTGGTGAAACTCGACGCATCTGATGCGAAGTACAACGCCGCTCCAACCACCTCTTCGGGTTGTCCGCCACGGCGTAACGGAATCGCGGTTGCTGCGCGCTCGTTGAACGCGTCCATATCCCAGGCTTTGCTGATGTCGGTGAGAAACGGCCCCGGCATGATGCAGTTCACGCGAACTTTGGGCGAGTAGGCGCGG
>JAYGEV010000167.1:0-2425 GCA_046582225.1 Pseudomonadales bacterium | reverse complement strand
ATAACGACGGTTGGTAGCGAATCGAGGTCGCCCTGGACGTACATCAGCGCCGGACGCCAGAACGTAAGCTGCGTGATCAGAGTTACCAGAACAAGAAAGCGTGCGAGCCAGATTTGGTGGTTGGCTTCGCTCTTCAGGTCTGGATGGAGGAACATGTCTAGCACGCTGAAGAACGAGAGTTTTCCAGCTAGACAATCGGCATCAGATCGAATGGGACTGGCGGCCATTGATTAAGGTTAGCAGCCGGCCCGTTGTCCGGCGGCTTCAAGGCCATCGATCGCGAGGCGCGCTTGTATTCAAACACGCAGTCGGACGTGATAAGCGCAGTGAGGCTGTGGGAGGTCCCGATGACCTGTGGCATGATTCAGGCTGAACTCTGCTGACGGCAACACACAATGACCATCGAAATCGTCAATCACACCAACCAACCGGCGATGATCCGCAACTACGCGACCAATCGCTATGTAGATCGCGATTATATGGAGCAGGAGTGGACCAGCGTGTGGCGCCAGAGCTGGCTGCTGGCCGGGCTGGAAAGCGACGTCAAAGATCCTGGCGATTACTTCGTGTTCGACATGGGCCGCGAGCAGATCCTGGTGACGCGGACAAAATCCGGAGCGGTGCAGGGCTTCTACAACGTCTGTCAGCATCGCGGCAACCGTCTGGTGAAGGATGAGCGTGGGCACGCCAGCAATTTTCGCTGCGCCTACCACGCCTGGACGTACGATATCGACGGCACGCTAAAAGTCATTCCATACGAGGATCGTTTCGCCAACGGCGTCCCTTGCGAAGAGCGCTCCCTGCGAAAAGTGCACACCGACGTGTGGGATGGTTTCGTGTTTGTCTCGCTTGCCGAACAGCCCGAGCCTTTGCTCGACTTCCTTGGGCCGGTGGTTGATTTCCTGGCCCCTTACCGCTTCGCCAACATGACGCTGATCGAAGACCAGACCGTACACCACCAGTGCAACTGGAAGGCTGTGATCGACAATTTCAGCGAGCTTTACCACGTGGAATTTCTCCACCCGCAACACAAACGCATGGTGGATTGCTGCAACGATACGGTGCACCTTTTTCCCAACGGGCACACCGGCCTCGCGGTGCCGGGCGCCACGGTAAATGCGCGCTTTGGGGTGCCGCCCGAGCCTACGGACATTCAATCTGCCGAGCTGCGGAACCTGGGTCTGGATCCGGCGGACTTCAATGGCCGGGTGATGGAGGTCCGCGAGGCGGTGCAACGGCGCAAGCGCGAAGTGGGCAAAGACATGGGCTTCGACTACTCGCTTTTCGCCGACGAGCAACTCTCGGACGTGTGGCAGTACAACCTGTTTCCCAACATTATCTTCTCGTTTACCCCCGAGCACTGTTGGGTGATGCGGCCCCGCCCGCATCCCACCGACCCCCAGCAGTGCTACTTCGACAAGATGTCGCTGGTGCTGTTCTCAGACCCCGCCATCAGCAAGGACGGTAAGGCCTCCATCGGTCCCGGTCGAAGGGCGCAGCAAAGCGCTACGCTGGTCCACGACAACCTCGTCCGGCCGGAGCGCGACGCATTCGACCATCAGGCCATCATCAGCGGCGAGAAAACCATGACCGATACCATCGATCAGGACATTGAGCTGTTGGGCGGCGTCCAGGAGGGCATGGCATCAGAGGGCTTCGACACCGTGTGGCTCAACGACGACGAGATGCGCGTGCAACATTTCCACAACGAGCTGGACCAGTTGCTCCAGTAAAGTTCTGTCGCTTCTCGAAACGGTATTTACGTCGAGGGCATCTGCTTCACGCAGCCGCCTGCCAGGCTTCAAGCACCTGGCTGCAGCCAACCAGAGCAATGGTGTTGCCGTCGTCGTCGATAAAGTTCAGCGGCCCCAGAAACGTCATGTAGAACTCGCTGTCTACATCGAACTCGGTGTGGTCGTGTTGCGCGTTGCACTCTTCGTAACCGTAGCTGGGCGCGATCGCAGTGGAGCCCCCGTCCGTCGTTCCGCCGCGCACGTGCATGCGTCCCTTGGTCAGAAAGTACTCGCCGGGCCCCATGTGAATGTGTTTGGCGAATGAGCTACCTGCCGGGCAATCGTAGATTGCCGTCCATGCCCCGGATTCGGGTGAAACGTGCAGGAGCTTCCATCGAATCGCTCCCTCGCACAGTGCTTCCGGGAATGGCGCCCAGTCTACGGCATCCATCTGGATGTAATCGCCTGTGGGGCTGTTTGCAGTCATGGTCTCCCTCCTCTGCGGATTTTCCAACCCGCTCGTTTTGAGTTGCGGCACACCAGTCGAAGTCTGAGTGCCTGATATGTGTCCGTCAACGCCCACCTGCGTGGGCGCAACGGACGGACGGTCCCTACCGCTAGAAGTGGTACGTGAAATTCCCGGTAATGAGCCGCGGCTGACCCAGCGTGCCGATCAGGATGTTCCGAGGCCC
>JAYGEV010000083.1:0-3494 GCA_046582225.1 Pseudomonadales bacterium | reverse complement strand
CCGAGCATCTTGCGCCAGCGCCGGGCAGCGTCGATGAAGGGCGTTGAGCCCACGAGTACCGATCCCGCCGGGGCCCCTAATCCCTTGGACAAACAAACGGAGACGGAATCGCAGTGGCGGGCGATTTCGGCTGCCTCGCATCCGGTCGCCATCGCAGCGTTGAACAGACGCGCGCCGTCCAGGTGCAGGCTCAATCCCGCGTCATCACAAAATGCCCTGGCTTCGGCGAAGTAGGCGGGGCCCGTCGGTTTGCCGTCTTGAGTATTCTCCAGGCACAACAGCCGGGTTTTGGCGAAGTGTACGTCGTCGGGCTTTATCAGAGTCGATACCTGGGTCAGATCCAACGTACCGTCAGCCTCGAACGGCAATGTCTGCGGCTGAATTCCGCCGAAGGCCGCGCCACCACCACCTTCGTAGCGGTACGTGTGAGAAGTGGTTCCGGCGATATATTCATCGCCCCGCTGGCAATGGCTCAGCAGAGCCACGAGATACGATTGCGTGCCGCTGGTCACGAACAGAGCCGCCTCTTTGCCAAGCATCTGCGCGGCTTTGGCTTGAAGCTCGTTGACGGTGGGATCGTCGCCAAATACGTCATCGCCGAGCTCGGCGTTGAGGATAGCCTCGCGCATAGCCGGCGTGGGACGCGTGACGGTATCGCTACGCAGATCGATACTAAGTCTGGTCGCCATGAAGGCCTCGAATGCACTGATTCGAGTTCACGATCTGACCCAGACGTAAATCCTTAAGAGAATGGGCACCGCACGCTATTAGGTGCGTCGTCAGTTGCTGGCAAGTGAGATGTTGTAGACCCCAGCCAGTCGTGCTGAATCCATAATATGGATCATCGTTTCGGTGCGCGATTCGGGGTGGGGTTGAATGACCACGGGCGCTTCCGGATTTTCGGCGTGCAGCCGTTCGATGTTGGCGCGTACCGAGCGCCAGTCCACATCCCGCCGAGCGATAATGATGCGATCGCGGCTGCTGATGCGAACTACGATGCTTTTCTTGTCTGGATCGACGACCTTGGGTTTGTCCTGGTCGGGTTGATTAACATCCAGACCCACCTCCTTGATGAAGGTGGCCGTCACGATGAAGAAAATCAGCATGATGAACACCACGTCCAGCATGGGCGTGAGGTTGATCTGTTCGTCGTCGGATTCGTCGCTACTGCTACCAAATGGTCTGCGCACGGTACTGGTCCCCAATCAATCTTCCCATTCCCGTGGTTATCTTACATGGGATGCCTGGATATGCCAGCCCCGGCTGAACTGGCGCACAAATAACACGAGGTCTGTGACACGTTTTCGATGCTCCACGTGGAACGCTCGTGTTCACACAATGGCCGGAACCGAAAAGTTGACCCGGTCATAGTTTGCCGCAACTGCTGCTAGGCTGCCGGCTTGTTGAGAAAGTTCAGGGGTAAGCCCGGCGTGCTCCACGGCATGGAGATCAATTGGCCGGTGGAGGACAGGGTAATGAAGGCTGTTTGCAGATTTTCGCCGCCGAAGCAAATATTGGTCGTGAGGGTATCGGGTGTAGGCACATGCTCGGGTTCGCCGCCACCGGGTTTGAGGATTGTGATGCCTCCGTCGACGATCGTGGCGATACAGACATTGCCAGCGGCGTCTACCGCCAGTGAGTCGAAGAAGAAATAACCCGGTCGGCCGCTGATCAGCCGGCCGCCATCGGGTTTGTCGCGTCGCTGGTCCTTGAGCTTTCCCGGAGCCGCGAGTTCGTAAGCCCAAAGCCGTCCGGTCGTGGTCTCTGCGATGTAAAGTTCATCCTCATCGGGCGACAAGCCAATGCCGTTCGGGCCTTCCAGCGGGAAGATCGCCTCGGCGATGTAGGAGCCGTCTGCCTTGGCATAAAACACCCCGGTGCGATCGCGTTCGCGGGCCCGCGTTTTGCCATGATCGGTGAACCAGAACCCGCCGAACCGATCGAATACGATGTCGTTGGGGCCGCGCAACGGC
The DNA here is from genome assembly GCA_046582225.1 of Pseudomonadales bacterium. Lineage (GTDB taxonomy): Bacteria > Pseudomonadota > Gammaproteobacteria > Pseudomonadales > Azotimanducaceae > JAYGEV01. Next base: position 1,521 of record JAYGEV010000083.1, on the reverse strand, counting down.
TGGCCGTCGCAGTGGGTGTAGAGCACCTCGATATCCCCGGTTTTAAGATCCACGCGCTCGATGCGTCCACCGGAATAATTCTCCGGCTCCTCGCCGGGAAACAATCGCCCGGGACGGTCGATCCAGAGGAAGCCGCCGTTGTTGCAGACATAACAATGCCCGTCAGGACCGATGGCGGCACCGTTTGGACCTCCACCCAGCTCAGCGACCACGGAGATGTCGCCGTCGGTCACTCTGGACAATGTGCCGCGGGCGATCTCTACCACGAGCACGCTGCCATCAGGCATCGCGATGGGTCCTTCGGGAAACTTCAGACCCTGAGTCACTACTGTGAATTCGCTCATTGCGGCCCTGCTTGTCATGTTCTTCTTCGAACGGCATTCTAGCCGCGGTATCGATTGGGCGGCAAACAGCCTGAGCTTTACAGACAAAGGAGACGCAATGTCGATGCTCCGCCGGATAGGGTTCATTACCGCCGTAGCCATGCTGGTGGTCGGTTGCCAGGGCTATCGGGAGGGGACCCCGCGCACGGTTGGGGAGTTTACCGACGATGCGGCTATTCAGAGCAAGCTGAAGATATCGCTGATCAACGACAAGGAGATCAGCGGATTGCGAATCAACACCGAGGTGCACAAGGGTGTGGTGACGCTCTATGGAAAGGTGGCCACCGTCGCGCTTGGTGATCGGGCAGTCGCCAGAGCCAAAGCAGTGAAAGGGGTCGTGAAGGTCGAGAATCGGTTGATTGTTGTTACTAAATGAAACACTGATCAGCGAGCCACAGATTGTCCGACATCCGTCTTATGCACATTCCAGCATTGGCGCGTATTTCCGTCGCGTTGTGAGAATTGTTAGAGAATATCCCGATAATCGTTTGATATATAAAGATAAATAATACGATAAATCGTCACTTTTATGGCTGGAATGTGGAACCGTTGAATTTTCTCGGGTTTAATCCCCAGACTTATCCACAGCCTCAAAGCCATTCCCGTGGTGGCAGAAAGTCGCTGTAGAGCCGCGCTTCGGGGCTGTCGGGTTCCGGGTGGTAGTCATACTTCCAGGCGGCCAACGGCGGCATTGATGCCAACACGGATTCCACCCGACGGCCGCTCTGCAGGCCGTACTTGGTGCCTCGGTCAATTGCCAGATTGAATTCGGCGTAGCGACCGCGCCGGTAAAGTTGCCAGTCTCGCTCCCGGGTACCGTAATCAGCATGCATCCGCCGCTCGAAAATGGGTTGGTAGGCTGGCAGGAAATGATCTCCGATCGAGCGAGTGAATTCGAAACTCGCCTCAAATCCACCCTCGGTCCAGTCATCGAAGAACACCCCACCAATGCCTCGACACTCATCCCGATGTGGAAGGTAGAAGTATTCATCGCAGGCTTTCTTGAGCTGGGGATAGTGCTCGCCTGTCGCTGCCTGAGCCTCGCTGTGCCAGTGCACGGCATCTTCTTCAAATCCGTAGTACGGCGTGAGGTCAAAACCGCCGCCGAAATACCACACCGGCTCGTCTGCCTCCACGA
>JAYGEV010000608.1:0-3781 GCA_046582225.1 Pseudomonadales bacterium | reverse complement strand
TCTGCCAACTGCGTCACAGTTAGCGCGCTGTCTTGGGCACTATGCCTTAGGGCCAGGAAACGACTTCATCAGCTCATACCAGCCTGAGCCGTTGATGCGCAGCGGCATCGCATCGAAGCTTGCGCCCGTGTCCCTGTGCTTTTTGCGGCCCTCCCAGGCGTCGGGGTTGCGCTGCCATTCATTGAGCACTCGTTCGGCTTCTTCGTAGCTTTCGGCTTCGACCTCGTAGAGCGAGAGATAGCCGGAGACGGTCTCACCGTCTCCATGTGGGCCGCTCAGCTTGAAGACGCTGCCGCGGACGAAATTCGGGCACCTGGCGGTGTCCTCGATGTGTTGATCGACGAACCATTCATCGAACTGCGCCTGGGTGTCTTCGCTAGATGGCTCGCAGAGCCCGATGAGAACGAATTGTGGCATGGCTTGAGCCCCCGCTTTGTTTTGATGGTTGGCGCTATCTTACGATTTCTTCTTTCGTGATGGACAGGAACGACTTCCACACATCGTCCATCTCCGGCTCCCAGCGGTCCAGCAACGCAGTTCGCGCTGCACCCTCATCGAGATTCTGGCCATACCTGAGGTAGTGATACAGGAAAGCTGAAACCCGGGCATTCACCACGCAATGGACCCAGACGTTTTTCTGCTCCAGTGTGTGCATTACCCCAAAGAAGATCCGTAGATCATCCACGGTTGGGTCGTCGGATTTCACGGGAATGTGGTGGTAGCCCATCTCCAGTCCGGTGACCACGCTGCCTTCGTCAGGCAAAGCGGTGTCTGACGTTGGCAATGCCAGATTGACGACCGCATCGTATCCGGCGTCTTTGATCAGAGCGAACTGATCACGAGTTGGCTGTCCGGACGATCCGATCTGCTCGGTGACCTTTTCGTAGTTGTGGATCTGTTCGAGGTTGTCCATCGTGATCTGGCCCCTGTTGGCGAAGTGTCCCGGCCCGGTGGGGCGGTATCAGTCAATGACCTCGATGATATCGCCGCCGGCAGGCAGGTAGAAACGCATGCCATCGTGCGTGATAACGACGTCGTCGGAAAGGTCTCGCCGAAGTATCTGTTCGAACAGGATGTTTTGCGGTGGCGGTACCATGTGATAGAGCGCGAGCAACCTGGCACCCGATCGCTCCGCCATGCTTTGGACTTCAGCGGTGTGCGCGTGTGCGTCCAGAATGTCGGTAAGTATTTGCGCTGGTCGGTTCCGGCCCGCCGCTCTAAGGGACGAAGCGAGCCCGGTCACCAACCGCTCTGACAGCGCATCGTGCAGCAACAAATCAACGTTCTCGCTGAGTGCCTCCAGGGATTGCGCAACAACGGTATCGCCGCTGATGACCACCGAGCGTCCCAGGTAGTCAAATCGGTAGGCAATGGCGGGCTCAACCGGCGTGTGATCTACGGCGGTTGCGGTTATCCGGAGTCCGTCCTGGGCGTAAAACTCACCCATTTCGATCCGTTGAGGTTGCATCACCGCGAGGTCCGGCGGCAGCAGATCTCTGCCGTGGTGAGCCCAGCGGTAGCCGCTGTCCAGGGAGTAGGCCTGATTGAATCCGGCTACGACCGTCTCGACGCCGGGTCCACCGAACACCTGCAGCGGATGCGCGCGTCCGGCGATCCAGGAGATCAGATTCAGATCACCCAGCGCTGAAATGTGGTCCGAGTGAAAATGCGTGAGCAAGACACCTTTCAGATGCTGCAAGGGCGCCTGGCCGAGTTGCAGGACCAACGGTGATCCGGCGCCCGCATCAACAACAAATACCTGTTTGCCGGCCTGAACCATAATGCACGCCTGCGCGCGTGTCCGGTCCGGTAGCGGTGACGAACTGCCACAAACAAACACCTGAAACCGTCGGGCAACGCCTCCTCAACTGGCAGGACAATAATTTCGAGTGCGCGATCCAGCAGAAAATCCTGGCCGGCTGTCGTGCCAAGCATCACGCGGTAGCCGAGCCATGCGACAACGCCAACGACCGCAAATGCAACAACAGCCTTTTTCATGTTCAATCCTCTGAACTTGGTGCTCGACCTCAACAATTATGAGAGGCAACCTCATTCAAAGGCAACGACGCATGGCGGAAAGCGTTGGATGCCGAATTTCCTTTGTCACCGCAACCCATGGCACGTTACCCTCAAACCGACGGAACCAGGCGGCATCACCAAACTTGGATGAGCGAACTATGAATATTGCAGTTGTGACAGGCACCAGCACCGGCATCGGCTTTACGACCAGCTTGCATCTGGCACGCAACGGTTATCGCGTGTTTGCTGGCATGCGCAACCTGGCCAAAGCGGACAACCTGCAGACGGTCATATCAAATGAGAAACTGGCGATCGAAGTGATTCAGCTCGATGTCTGCGATCCAGACTCGGTTGACCGTGCTTTTGCCGGAGTTCAGGAATCCGGGCCGATTGATCTTCTGGTGAACAACGCCGGTATTGGCGGAGCCGCGCCACTGGAACTGACGCCAGAAGCAGAACACCGGCAGATGTTCGAAACAAATTACTTCGGGGCCGTGCGCTGTATTCAAGCTGTTTTGCCCGCGATGCGCGAGCGCGCCGCCGGCTGCATCGTGAACATCACCTCTGCTGTAGGGCTGCTGGCGACACCGAACCAGATCGCTTATTCGGCGTCCAAGTGGGCGTTGGAATGCCTGGGCGAAGCTCTGGCACACGAAGTTTTTCGGTTTGGGGTGCGCGTGGTGAACGTTGAACCTGGCGTGATCATGACCAACATTTTTGAAAACTCGGCAGAGCAGACCCGATACGACAAGACATCGCCCTATCAACCGATCATGCGGCGCAATGGAAAGGTGTTTGCCGCGGGATTCAAACGGGCAGTGGCGCCAGACCTGGTCGCTGAAACGATTCTTGAAGCGGTTACCACCCAGGACTACCAGCTGCGATGGCCGGTGGGGCCGGACGCGCAAGGAATGATGTCAGCGCGGGGTCGGTTGGCGTCTGAAGAGTGGATCAGCATGGGGGCCGACCTGAGCGATGACGAATACAACTCCAGATTTTTTGAGTACTTCGGAGTCGAGTTGTAGAGAGCGATCAATTGCCAACTGCGACCTTTCCAACGGATGATCACGCCGGCACGGCCGCCATAGTTGCGGAGTATGCAACGCGCGTGAGCAACGTTGACACTGTACTGGTGGTCAACTCGTGCGCCCGTGCTGCGGCGGTTCCAGAAAGTCGATCAGAATCCCTGCCAGCAACGCGTTGTCGGTTGCCAGGCGAAGAATGCATACGGCTCGGCGCTGTTAAGCTGCTCGCCGGGGGCGCTTGCTACCAGACCGGCCAGCAGGTTTCCCGTTTGAATTCCGATCTTGTATCGTTGCACGAACAACAATTTTAGGTTAGGAAATGGCTTTGATCAGCGTGGACACCCAGCAGGCAATCATCGACCTGTGTGCCCGGTACAGCTATCACTCGGATGTTGGCGAAGCGGGTGAAGTGGCGAAGATGTTTGTCGAAAATGGCGTTTTCGACGGCCCTCCTGGACGTTTTGTGGGTCATGAAGCCATTGAAAAGTTCAACGTCGACCTCCACCAGCAGTTGAAGGGGTCGATGCACTTTACCGACAACCACATGTTCGATGAGAAGGATGGATACATCCGTCACAGATGTTATCTGTCGCTGCATGTTGCTGGAGAGCAGGGTGTGAAAATTTCGTTGCTCACCTATGACGACGAGGTTGTAAAGGACGACAATGGGCGTTGGAAGTTTCGAATTCGAGCCTGTCGCAGCTTTGCGCCTTAACCACCGATCGGGTTGAGTGGGT
>JAYGEV010000519.1:0-2807 GCA_046582225.1 Pseudomonadales bacterium | reverse complement strand
CCGGATTTCGATCCAAAAGTGAAGGCGTTCTATTACTTACGCGTGATCGAGATTCCCCGTCCACGGTGGACGGCATACGACGCCGCGTACTTCAAACTGGATCTGCCGGATGAGATTCCAACGACAATCCAGGATCGGGCGTACTCGTCACCCATCTGGTATACCCCATAGGATCTGGACGTAGCCGATGTGCTGGCCGGCGGCTTATGAGCTGGTCCGTTTCATAGACCACTAAATGGCGTGGCATTGGTGCTGTGAGTGAGGAGACTGGAATTGAGGTGGGAAACTGCCAGGAAACAGTTGCTTCGAGATCCGCTGACGCATTTCGTTGCTGTGGGTGGGTTGGTGTTCGTTGCGTTCTTCATCGTTGGTAAAGATGAAATCGCTGACCCCAAAACGGTCGTGGTAGATAGAGCGGCACTCCTCACATTCATCCAGTATCGCAGCAAAGTGTTTGACCCAGGCGTCGCTGCTGCCCGACTCGACGGCTTGAGCGAAGTGGAACTCAAGACGCTTGTCGACGACTACGTGCACGAGGAAGTTCTGCACCGCGAAGCGCGAGCGATGGGATTGGATACTGACGACTACGTCATTCGCCGGCGTCTGGTACAGAAGGTGGAATTCATCGCCGAGGGCTTTGCTGGGTCGGCACCCCCACGGTCGGAAGAACAACTCCTGGAATACTTTCAGGACAACAAGCCGGACTACTATTCCGCACCGCTCGTAACGTTCACCCACGTGTTTGTGGACGCTGAGCGTCGGGGCTGGCGCGACGCGCGCAAGGTTGGGCTTGAGACGCTGGAAGCGCTTCGTGCGGATGCCGCTGCATTTTCCGATGCCACTCGTTACGGAGACCGGTTTCTCTACCACGTCAACTACGTCGCACGTGAGCTGGACTTTATCGGCAGCCATTTCGGCACAGCAATGGCGAATACAATATTCGCATTGCCGGTGTCCGACGACCAATGGCATGGGCCCTTCGAGTCGCCGTACGGCGTCCACCTGTTGCTGTTGATTAGATCCCTGCCGGAAAGCGTGCCCGGGTTCGAGGAGGTTCGAGCCCGGGTGGCGGCGGATGCCAGACGGCAAAGGTCGCGATTGCTCCAGGACCAGGCGCTTCAGGCGATCGTCGACTCTTATGAGGTGGAGATCGAGTATCTGCCCGCGGCTGGCGTGATCGCCCGCTCGGAGAGTAGATGAAGCGAGTCCATCGGCTGCTGGTGGCTTGCCTGCTGAGTCTGTGCGCGCCTTCGAGCCTGGGCCACGAAGGGAGGCCGCTTCACGTCGATATAGAAGAGCGGGATGGTGGCCTTTACCGGGTAAGCTGGCGTACGCCCGCTTCGGTTCCGACCGCCAATGCCCCTGATGTGGTGCTGCCTGTCGGCTGCATTCCTGCCCGGGGGCAGGCCGACGCACATGCGCTGGATCGACAAGTGCTCTACCGCTGCCCGGCTGGTCTCGACGGGGGCCGCATCACCATCGTTTATCCGCTGTTCAACCCATCGATGGCGACGTTGATCCGATTCAACAGGCACAACGGCGAACGTCATGTTGCGGTATTGAGCCCCCAGGAGCGTAGTTGGACGGTACCGGCCGCCGAGACCGTCAGCGGTGTCGCAACGGAATATCTGGCTCTTGGCATCCGCCACATCCTGGGGGGCTACGATCACCTGCTGTTTGTCGCCTGCCTCATCTTCGTGGCGCGATTGCCAGGCCGAATACTGATCACGATTACCGGGTTCACCATCGCCCATTCGATGACGCTTGCGCTCTCGACGCTGGAATGGGTGCGCTTGCCTGTACCGCCGGTGGAAGCCGTCATTGCATTGAGCATCGTGTTTGTTGCGCGTGAAATAGCTCGCGAGCAGCGCGACACCTTGACGTGGCGGTATCCCATTGCGGTGTCATCGAGCTTCGGCTTGCTGCATGGGTTTGGTTTTGCAGCGGTTCTCCGTGACATCGGCTTGCCGCAGATTGAGCTGCCCACAGCGCTTCTCTTCTTTAACCTCGGGGTGGAGATCGGTCAGATCCTTTTTGTGGCGGGCCTGCTGGTTCTGGCACTTGGCGGCACACGGATCCTTCGGCTGAGCCGGGTTGAGCGCCATCGGCAGCTGGAACAGCTCGTGGCTTATGGGGTAGGTTGCCTGGCGGTATTCTGGACGTTCGAACGATTATCGGTATTTGCCTTATGAGATAGGGAGACGCACGCGACGTTCGCTTGATCAAACCGCCTAACCACCGTGACTCCTGCCCCACAAACATCTGGTGGCGCTTCGTACTCGCGCATGCGCGCCGCAAAAACGTCTGCGACGCGATGCCACTCGCGTTGTGATCTCGCAGCAAGCCCAAGTGCGTTTGAGATCGCCTTGTAGCCCTGTGTCCGTCTTCAAACAAATGGAACAAAAGAGTGCTTAATTTAAGCTAGTGTTTTGCTCATCATTGTCATGTTACGCGGCATGCCGTTGGTAGTGCAAACGACGTTTCGAGATGGTCCTTTTCTACTGCTTGCGCGTCTTACGTTTGATGTCACGAATAATCTGTTCTGACGACGAGGGTCGTCCTGCTGGTTTCTGTCTCATCTCAACTCCTCTGGTTAGGATGAACAAAAACACTCTCTTAATCTAGGGCTATATCTGTCCCATAGGCGCTGACGTCAGACACGAAAAGTGTTAACGCACGCATGCTTTCCCCGGATCAGGTACAAGCCATTTAGTTACTTTTACTAGCTTCATTGGCTACCGAGCATACCTTGGTTCACGGCCAAAATTGGCTAGAAATGTGCGAGCAGATGTATATATGGTGGGGTG
>JAYGEV010000434.1:0-2699 GCA_046582225.1 Pseudomonadales bacterium | reverse complement strand
GACCTTGTCGAGCAGGTTCAACGCTTCGCTTTTCGCGTCCGCATCGCCCCTCAACTCGCCCGGGAGCATCACGTTTTCCAGCGCCGTCAGGCTCCTGAGGAGCTGAAAGGTCTGAAAAACAAATCCGACATGCTTGCCGCGCGCCAGAGCGCGCTGTTCTTCATCGAGGCTGGTAAGTTCATGGTCCACCAGAAACACCCGGCCGTGACTCGGCAAGTCCAGCCCTGCAAGTATGCCCAGCAGCGTGGTTTTGCCAGATCCGGACGCACCAACGATCGCAACGGCCTCCCCCGCATTGATTTCGAGGTCGATGCCATCCAAGATCCTCAACTCGCCCTCAACCGTGGGCACAATTTTGGCTACACCTTCGGCACGAATGACCAACTGGCTCGTCAAATCGGTTGTCCTGATAATTCTGCTCCCGCTGACCGCGGGCGTTGCACCGGCTGGCGTACGGACGAAAATTCTCGTGATGGGCGACAGTATCAGCGCAGCCTACGGTATTCAACGCGAAGCCGGGTGGGTTGCGCTGCTCGACGAACGCCTCGGCGCGATGGGAAGCCAGTGGCAGGTCGTCAACGCAAGTATCAGTGGTGAAACGACCGGTGGCGGCCTGGCTCGACTTGCCAGCGCGCTGGCCACGCACGATCCCGGGATCGTCATTATCGAACTCGGCGGAAACGACGGATTGCGCGGATATCCAGTAGTTAAGATCCGTGACAACCTGGATCGGCTGGTGGCGTTGTCAAAGGCGCAGAGCCGCCATGTGCTGCTGGTCGGTATGCAGATCCCCCCAAACTACGGACCCCGATACGTCAACGCGTTCGCCTCGATGTACCGCGAGATCGCTGCGCAGCGAAACATCGCCCTGGTACCGTTTCTGCTCGAAAAGGTGGCATTGACACCTGGGCTGATGCAGAGCGACGGCATCCACCCACGCGCCGAAGCCCAGCCCCAGCTTCTCGACACGGTATGGGCCGAACTTGTGGAAATGCTTGGCGGGTCGGTCTGAACCTGCGCTGCTAGGAACGCGCTGCGGGGCGGCGCCTCTGAGTTGCACCGATGTGCCGCTCACCGCGATCAGCGGCAATCGAAACCTGCCGGTCCCGTTCCGTTAACGCGGCTTCGCGGTCGAACGACAGCTCGCCGACGCAATAGGCGCAACTTACTCCGCGACGATAATCCATTGACTCGAGATCCTCGGCAGATAATGGACGCCGACAGGCGAAGCATTGCTGGTAGGTACCCTCGGTCAACGCAGCGTCCACGGACACCCGTTGATCGAAAACAAAGCACTCCCCGTCCCAGCAACTCGTTTCGGCAGAAACGTTTTCGAGGTACTCGAGAATCCCACCACTAAGCTGATAGACCTCGGCAAACCCCTCCGCCAGCAGGAAAGCCGAAGCCTTCTCGCAGCGAATACCGCCTGTGCAGTACATGGCTACTCGGGGATTGTCCTGGGGGTCGAGGGACTCCTTCACGAACTCCGGAAACTCGCGGAATGATTTCGTATTGGGATCCAGCGCACCGGGAAATTTACCAATACCAATTTCGTAGGCATTGCGCGCATCAATGACCACCACCCCGGGATCATCGAGCAGCTCGTTCCATCGCTCCGCGTTCACGTGTTCTCCGCTGCGAGCCAGAGGATCGACGCCTGGCTGGCCGAAGCTCACGATTTCCCGCCTGACACGAACCTTGAGTCGGTGAAACACCGGATTTCCGTGGGCGGCGCAGCTGTGCCTGGAAACGATATCGCAAAATTCGGGGCGAGCTCTGAGTGCCTCGACGAACGTATCCAACGCGCCTCGTGCGCCGGTCAGAGTCCCGTTGATGCCTTCGTGAGCGATCAACACGGTACCGTACAGTTTCAGGTCGCGTGCAAGCTCGAGCAGTTCATCTCGAAGCTGGTCGGGCCGGGAAACCTCGACGAACCGGTAAAAGGAGACAACCTGCATCATCAATTCAGGAGGAGCCCCCAAGGCATGGAGGCGACATTGGGGCGTTGCCAAACCGCTCCTGCCACTCAGCGACGGTATAGGTGTGGACGGCGAGCGCATGGACGCCGCCGGCCAACTCCTGAGCCAGCGTTTCATGCACCAACCGATGGCGCTGCAGCAACCTCAATCCGTCGAATTCGGGCGTTACCAGGACTACCTTGAAATGCGTCTGCGATCCTGGCGGAACGTTATGTCCGCCACTTTCATTGATGACCTCCAGGTGCTGAAGTGTGAATCGGGCATCGAGATGCGCGCTGATCTGGTCTTGGACGGCCATCAAGAAAACTAACCGGAATATGGGCCACGTATTATAGACGCCCGCGCTGAGGAAGGCTGCAGTAGGCTCAGGAGAGAAGCACCACCGTAATGTTGTCCAGCCCACCCGCATCGTTGGCGGCCTGGACCAGACGCTCTGCGAGTTCTTCAAGCCGGCCTCTGGTCGCCTCTCGACACAGCGCGGTGAGCTCTTCGAGCGTCAGCATGTCACTCAGACCATCTGAGCACAGCAGGAACACATCATCCGGGCCGCGCGCATGTTCTGCCACATCAACCTCGACGTCCGCAGCCAGCCCGACTGCGCGCGTGATCACATTGCGATTAGGCGCGGTGCGGGCCTGGGCCTCGGTGAGAACGCCCTCGTCCACCATTGTCTGCACCACACTGTGATCGCGCGTGAGTCGCTCGAGTCCGAACTGATTG
>JAYGEV010000405.1:0-7739 GCA_046582225.1 Pseudomonadales bacterium | reverse complement strand
ATGCCATTATCGGATTTTCAAAGCTTGCGCTGGAAACCGGACTGGACCGCAAACAGCACGAGTACCTGACCTCTATTCGAAATGCCTCCGAGAACCTGCTAACGCTGATCAGCGATGTGCTCGACTTCTCCAAAATTGAAGCGGGCAAGCTCACCCTGGAACGACGCTCCTTCAAGCTTTCCGACACGCTGGCTGAAGTTGAGCGGCTGTTTCGAACAGAGCTGCGCAAGCGCAACCTTGTGCTCGCCATTGTCGACGAAACGGCCGAACACCCAGATTATCCCGCTAACGGCATCGTCGTCGGAGATGCCTTGCGCCTGCAGCAGATTCTCGCGAACCTGGTGAGCAACTCGGTGAAATTCACCGAGCAAGGTCAGATTCAGATCAACGCCAGCATGTCTCCATCTCAATCCGGGGAGCTCCGTGTCGAGTTCTCGGTGATCGATACTGGCATTGGCATCACCGCCGAACAGCAATCGCGCCTGTTCGAGTCGTTCGAGCAGGCGGAGACTTCCACCACCCGTCGCTACGGCGGCACGGGACTGGGACTCAGCATCAGCAAGCGCCTGGTAGAGCTCATGGGCGGCGATATCAGCGTCTCCTCCACGCTCGGTAAAGGCAGCTGCTTTACTTTCAGCGTCATGCTCGAACTGCCCGGCGAGCTGGAACTGATGCTCGAACAGGTTCGTAAACGCAGACGCAACATTCGCGCTCTGAATCGACGAAACATCCTCGTCGCCGAAGACAACCCCATCAACCAGCAGCTGGCGCTGGAATTTCTACAACGCGCTGGCGCTCGCGTCGACATTGCTGAAAATGGTCGCGAGGCGGTGGACCGCGCTACCGCCAACGCCTACGACGCCATCCTGATGGACATCCATATGCCCGAAGTAGATGGGCTGGAAGCCTGCAGAATTCTCCGCGAGCAACAGATTGATACCCCCACCATCGCGGTGTCGGCTGACGTTCTGGCCAGCAGCGAACAGGCTGCGATGGATGCTGGTTGCAATGCCTACGTATCCAAGCCAATCGATTTCGATGAATTGCTGGCCCAGCTTTCACGTCTGCTGCCCGACGACGCGGAAAATCTGTTGCGCCGAGCTTCCGACCAGGATCGTCAGATCCGGGAAGTCACCACAGACGAGTTGCTTGAGCACCTGCCTTTCCAGCGCCTGGCCTGAATAGACGTCGGCGACGCCATTCGTGGTCACAACGGCAATGTCCACCTGATGATCAAGCTGATGGGGGACTTCGGGCAGTACTACGGAGACGCGGGGGCAAAGATGCGCGATCACGTCACCCAGCGGCGTCCGGAGGAAGCCGAACGCCTGGCCCACAATCTCCACGGGGTGGCGGGCAGCTTCGGCGCGCAGCGTCTCAAAGAAGCTTCAAAAACTCTGGAACTTGCGTTGGTTGAAGGCGACAACAAAAATCTGATCGGCCTGGTACACAGCTTCGAGATCGCGCTGACAGAGGTTCTGGAATCCGCGGAATCCCTCGCCAGCGACGAAATCAGCTCTCGGGAGTCAGACTTCCGCGAGGGGTGACGTCCACCAACCCAAGCGCCGCGTCTGCATCTGGCTCGAGATGCAGCGAGGAAAAATCAAACAGTTCCGAATCCCCGAGATGCGAGGGCACCACGTGCTGCAAGCTGCGCGCGATGTTCTGCACGCGCCCCGGCTGCTCACGATCCCATTGTGCGAGCATCTTTTTGATCACCTGGCGCTGCATGTTTTCCTGAGATCCGCACAGGTTGCACGGAATGATTGGATGCGCCTGATATTCGGACCAGCGCGCGATATCACGCTCCCGGCAGTAGTACAGAGGCCGAATCACGATGTTGCGGCCGTCGTCGCTTTTCAGCTTCGGCGGCATTCCCTTGAGTCTTGCGCCGAAAAACATGTTCAGAAACAGTGTTTCCACAACGTCGTCCAGATGGTGGCCGAGAGCGATCTTCGTAGCGCCAATCTTGCGCGCAAACGAATACAGAATGCCCCGGCGCAGCCGCGAACAAACCGGGCATGTGGATTTGCCTTCCGGAGTAACCGACTTGACGATGCTGAACGTGTCTTCTTCGACAATGTGAAAGCCCACCTCCAGCTCCCGTAGATGACGCGGCAGCACGTCGGACGGAAAGCCCGGTTGTTTTTGGTCGAGGTTCACGGCTACCAGCTCGAAATCGACCGGCGCGCTGCGCTGCAGGTTCAGCAGAACGTCGAGCATTGTGTAGGAGTCCTTGCCCCCGGACAGGCAGACCATCACCTTGTCGCCGGCTTCGATCATCGCGTAGTCAGCAATGGCTCGACCGACCGATCGCCGCAGGCGTTTGTAAAGCCGGTTTTTGTCGCGGCGGCGTTCGGGCCCATTGTCCGCTGTTTCGGGATTTGTTGTCTTGGTTTGGTGCACGGCCACGAGGGGTCTCGGTTTGGGGTGAGTGGGCGGGGGTTTTACCAGCGTTGGAGGAGGCATACAACAGGGGAGAGTGTTTGAGCGATGTGGATGATGATTCAATTAGCAGTGTGGGTTGGCTTTGTGTCGATGGGCCGGAGGCTACAGCGACTGGGCTAGGCGCTGAAGTTCGTTGCGACGGCCTGTAGCGCGGCCGAGCGCATGGAAATGACCGCGCAGCGGGCATTTCACGTAGCGAGGGGGGCCGTGGAGCGGCCCGCGAAACGTCGCAACGAACTTCAGCACCCAGCCCAGTCGCGGCAATGATCCGCCACCCCCTCAAACACAATGCCTAACCGACGTCCCGAAACTCGCTCTGTGAAACATACCGATAGAACTCGCCCGCCGGCAACGGCTTGGTGAAGTGGAATCCCTGAATGAAATCACAGCCTATCTGCTTGAGCTGATCTACCTGGTCAGCGGTCTCGACGCCTTCTGCGACCACTCGCATTCCCAGAATTCGGCCCATACTGATGATAGACGCCACCAGCCCGTAATCAGGGGGGTTAGCCAGCTCATCGATGAATGACTTGTCGATCTTCAGGGTGTCGAACTCGTAGTCACGAAGGTAGCTGAGCGAGGAAAAACCGGTTCCGAAGTCGTCCAGGGCAACCTGGCATCCCAGGCTTCGTGCTTCGGTCAGAAATGCACGCACGCCATGGCTGTTGTCGATGAGCGCGCTTTCGGTCAGCTCGAGAACTACCCCTTTGTTGTCGCTCTCGGCCAACAGCTCCAGTAAACGCCTGGCGTCCGCTTCGTGTCTGATCTGAACTGGACTGAGGTTCAGTGACAGGTGCAGGTCGGCCAGACCGTTTGCACGCCACTGGGCGAGCTGGCGCCTGGTTCCCCGGACCACCCATTCACCGATCTCGACGATCAGGCCGGTATCTTCTGCCACCGGAATGAACTCGCCGGGAGACACCATCCCGAGTTCTGGGTGAGGCCAGCGCAACAGCGCTTCCCCGGAAGCGACCACGCCGCGTTTGATGTCGACTATGGGTTGAAAGTAAAGCATCAGCGCTTCATCAACGATGGCCTTACGCAACTCCGTCTCGAGCAACAACCTGCGCACCGCACGGGCATTCATCTCGGACTCGAAGAACGCGACGTTATTGCCACCCTGATCCTTGACCTGTATGCGCGCCGCATCTGCTTTCTGCAACAGTTCGCCCGTTTCCGCACCATCCGCGGGAATCATCACCACGCCAACACTTGCGCTGACATACAACTCAGTGTCTCCAGATTGAAATGGCTTGGCTACTTCCTCCACGATACTGTGCGCAATTCGCTCCAACTCTGAAGTGTCATCAAGCTCCGCCAACAACACCACAAAGTGGTCACCACCCAGACGCGCGACAGTATCGGTTTCACGTGTGCACATCGCGATGCGGTAAGCAGTTTCCATGAGAACCTCGTCACCACGGGCCGGACCTTCGGAGTTGTTGACGATTTTGAAGCGGTCAAGGTCAACGCTGATCAGGCCGCCCACATGGTTGCCGTCCGCGCAACGCAGCAGCATCTGGGCCATGCGTTCCCGAAACAGATTACGATTGGGAAGTTTAGTCAGCGTGTCGTGGTGTGCCTGCCAGAGCATCAGCCGTTTGGCGTCATCGGTGCCAACCACATCTTGTGACAACGTCAGATAACCCAACTCCCGACCGTAACGGCCGGCCAGCTTGATGCGTCTGACCTTGTCGGCGAAAACCTCTCCGGCACGATTGCGCAGCCAGAACTCGCCAGCCCATTTGTTCTGTGCCAGCAGGTCCGTGCGCATTCCTTCGTAGAACGATGCATCCTGCTGACCGGAATGATTGAACGCGATGTCCCAACCGATGACCTCGTGCTCTGCGTACCCGGTCATTCGTTCGTAGGCCTCATTTACCGCCACGATGCGATCATCGCAGTCGCTGAAAATGACAGCGCCAGGGACCTGTTGAAACAACAGTTTCTCAACCCCCGAAGATGCCCAGGCTGGTCGGCCAAGCCGGTCAGCCCGTTGAATGACGGACACCACGACCATAACGATCTCAAACAGACTGAACCCCAAAAGCAAGGCAATCAGCGCATCTTCAAGTTCGCCTCCGCGCTCAATGCTGGATCTCGTCACCTGCGGTATCGCGTTGTGGATCTTGTTGAACTCGTCGAGTACCAGATCCCGTGCTCGTTCATCGCCAATTGAGCCGCGCAAATCGATGAGCGTCTGATTTGCATCAAGAGACCGTCCGGAATAGGAGTTGAGCTTGACGATCACGTCGATGGCTCGATTCTGCTGGTGGTCGCGGTCAAGAATAGCGAGGCCCACGTACCAGTATATGGCGGCGGCCAGCAATGGAATCCAGTACAGATACCAGAACCACCGGGAGTGCTGAACGGCTTCGGGGTCCAAACGCATGAACCGGCTGGACCGGTCAAACTCACCGTCAGCAAGAACTGAACTGGAAGGGCTCATGTGAATTGGCGGTCAACATCCAGGTTGCAAAAACGCTTTATTAACCGTAGTTGAGACACGATGAGTCACAACCAGGGAATTGGATTTTCAGCGCCGGACGGGGGCGCAGAACACCGCGCCTGGACGGGCGGGCTAAGCCGCCGCTGGACGAAGAACAAGCGTCAAAAAGCCGTCGCCGGGTTCGCTCAGTCAAGCCCCCTGAGAACGATGATGGGTGGTGTCGAGATCAGGCTGCGGGTGCTGAACATCCCGACAGTTAGAATCAACAGCGAGCCGCCCAGCGGACCCAAAATCCAGAGCCACGGGTGCAGTTTCATGGCCAGGTCAAATACGTTCAGCTGTAGAACGACCACCGTCACCTCGGCTCCGACCACGGCAACCACTCCGGCAAACAGTCCCAGCACGGCGAACTCAGCAAACAGGGATCCGGCAATCAGCTTGCGGGTGCCGCCAAGGGTTCGAATCAATGCATGTTCGCTCATGCGAGCGTCCCGGCTGGCCTGAATGCTGGCGACGAGCACCAGGCAACCCGAGGCCACCACCAGCGCCAGCACCAGTTCCACCGCCTGAGTAACCCGGGAAATGATGTTTTGCACCTGGGCGATAATCGCATCTACCTCGATCACTGTGATGGTCGGAAACTTCGACAGAAGGTCGTTGAGGAAACGCTTCTCCTCGGGCGGCAAATAAAAGCTCGTCATGTATGTGGCGGGGAGGTCACGAAGCGCAAGGGGAGAGAAAATGATGAAAAAGTTAGGTCGCATGCTTTCCCAATCCAGACGCCGCAAGCTGGTAATCTCCACGTCGACCAGCTGACCGCCAATATCGAATCTGAGGTTGTCACCGACATCCAGGCCCAGGCTCCTGGCGTAATCCTCCTCTAGTGATACCACCGCCCGTTGTTCATCGGCCGCCCACCACTGACCCTTTACAATGTGGTTGTCGTCGGGCATCGCGGTCGTCCAGGTGAGGTTGCGCTCAGATTGCAGCCTCGGGCCAGGCGCGTCCGCACCACGATGTTCCCGTTCCCAGGTGTCGGCATCGATTCCGTTCGCGGCTACAACACGCCCGCGGATCATCGGAAAAAGGCCGCCCTGGTTCTCAGCTACGCCACTGAGCATCTCTGAAAGGGGATCGACCTGCTCTGGCAGGATGTTCAGCACAAAGTGATTGGCCGATCGCTCCGGCACCTGATCTCGCCACTCATCCAGCAACGACGAGCGCACCAGAAACAGAATCAGCAACAGCATGATCGCCAGTCCGAAGATCAGTATCTGGGCGACGTTCTCCCGGTGGCGTCTACGCAGACCGGCCAAGGCAAGCCGCCAACCACTTCCAGCCTGCATGCCCACGACGCGTCCACCGCGCAGTAACAAAGTAGCCAGCACACCGAAAACGGCCACGGCCAGTCCGGTACCAGCTAAGGTCCAGGCGGTAAGCCACAAACTACCGCTGTACCAGAGCAGGAGCCCCAACCCTCCTGCAAGACCGGCTCCGTAGGTCAGGTACCGCGACACCGGCGCAGCTCCGAAATCGCGCCGAATTACGCGCATGGGCGAGATGTTCTTCAGGTTCAGCAACGGCGGGAGGGCAAATGACAGCGCGCAGATCAGTCCAGTCGCAGCACCAAGCACGAACGGCCGGATCGTCGGCATCGGCAGCTCCACCGGAATGAGTGAGCGCACCAGCGCAACGATGACCGCGTGCAGACCGGTACCAGCCAGCAACCCGAGCAATACCGCCACAACCCCGATCGCCAGCAACAGTGCCAGGTAACCCCAGAAAATCTGATTGGGGGTTGCACCTAGGGTTTTCAGAATTCCGACATAATCGTAGTGCCTGCGGGCGTAGCGTTGCGCGCTGAGAGCCACCGCAACGCCTGCCAGCAATACCCCGAGCAGGCCGCCGAGGAGGAGAAAGCTCTCCGCGCGCTCCAGTGCTGAACCGATCGAAGGACTGCTTTCACGAATTCCCTGCCAGCGATAGTTCGGTTTGAGCGGCAGCTCGTCTTTGAGCGCAAGCAAGTCGGCTTCGTCCCCACGCAGCAGCAGTCGATAGGAAATTCTGCTGCCAGGTTGCACGACTTCGGTGGCGGCAACATCGTCGATATTCATGAGCAGACGCGGCCCGAGATCGTACATGCTGCCACCACGATCAGGCTCCTGGGTCAGTACCCTGGCCACATTGAGCCGAGCAAGACCCACCTCGATATCATCACCAGGCCGTATACCAAGCGCGGGAAACAATCGCGAATCCAGCCAGACTTCACCCCGGCTGGGAATCTCGCGGGTGACTGCACCGGGCGCGAACGGCGTGTCAGCCGCCTTCAGAACGCCGCGAAGAGGATAGCCCGCATCCACGGCTTTGACGCTGACCAGCTGACGTTTCTCATCGCCGACGAACACCATGGATGGAAATGACATGGTATCGGTGAGGTCCAGCCCAAGAGCCCGTGCCGCGTTGCGAAACTGGTCCGGAATGGGGCGGGTGCCGCTGATTCGCCGATCGGCCGCCAGAAAGTCGGAGGACTCGTCGATGAGGGCTTGATGCAGGCGATCGACAAACAGACTCACAGCGGTAACTGTGCCAACCGCGAGAACCAATGCGATCAGCAACAATCCAAGCTCGCCGCTGCGCCAATCTCGCCATGCCATTCTTAAGACAAGCTTGAGATTCATGGAATGATCCTCCCGCCGTCAATTTCGATGACGCGCTGGCAGCGGGTTGCCAGTCGATCGTCGTGGGTAACCAGCATCAGTGTGGTCGAGAACTCATCATTCAATTCGAATATGAGGTCAATGATGCGTTGGCCGGTGGCAGTATCGAGATTGCCCGTCGGCTC
>JAYGEV010000251.1:0-3330 GCA_046582225.1 Pseudomonadales bacterium | reverse complement strand
GGTGATGCGGCGGACCATCTCCTTGACCATTCCGACGTTGCTCCAGAACAGGCCATTCTGGATGCTCTCGATGGTCGTGCGGCCAATTGCGGAGGTCACCGGCACAATTTCCACCGACGGCAACTGTGCGGTTTTTTCCTCGAGGGCGTCCATCGACAGGCGCACTCCAGGAAGGATATTGCCACCCAGGAATTCGCGGTCATTCGAAATTGCACACACGGTCGTCGCTGTGCCGAAGTCAACCACGATGAGATTGCGATCCGGATACAGTTTGATCGCGCCAATCGCATCCGCAATTCGGTCCGCGCCAACCTCTTTTGGATCCTTATAGCCAATACGCAGCCCGGTCTTAATACCCGGACGCATGATCAACGGGTCCAGATCGAAGTACTTCTGACAGCACGACCGGAGGGAGTACAGCATGTCCGGCACCACCGAACAGATCGCTATCTGCCTGATCCGCTCAGGCGCGACACCGTTTTCGCGCAGCGCACTACGCAGGAATACGCCCAACTCATCTGACGAACTGCGAACGGTGGAAGTGCGACGGAACTGTACGGCAAGCTCGTCACCGTCGTATACCCCGCAGTAAATCTGGCTGTTGCCGACGTCCAGGCAAAGAAGCATGCCCGGTGCCTACGCCTGTTCAGCCCGCAGCGGTACGTTGTCGATCAGACGAACCTCGCGTTCCTCGCAACGCAACGTTGCGGCCGCGAAACGGCGACCATTGCGCGTGGACACATAATCAACCGCAAAGCCAGCGCGTTCGAGTGCGGCAGCCGCCGCGGCATCCGAACAGGATTCTTCGATCAGACGATTCATCATGGCTGCGCGCGCACGTCCAGCTGGGTCGAGCAACGCATTGCGCGAACTCATCGCCAGTCCATCAACTTCACGAACCGTTGGGCACGCCACAATCTCAACGTCCATGAAAAACGCTGCACACATATCTCGAACCAGCAGGAACTGCTGATAGTCCTTCTCGCCAAAATACGCTCGCCGCGGGCGTACCAGGTTCAGCAGCTTCATGACCACCGTCAACACGCCGGTGAAGTGGCCCTCGCGATCAGCACCACACAGTTCGCGACTGAATTCGCTCTCGGTGACCTGATAGCGGAAATTGTCGGGGTACAGCTGCGCGTAGCTCGGGGTGAGTACGATATCCACCCCCAATTCGGCAGCCCGGCATAGATCCTCGCGAAGCGTCGAGGGGTAGTTGCTGAGATCGATCGAATTGTTGAACTGAGTAGGATTGAGATAGATGCTCAGTATCGTTTGCGCACTCTCTTCGACGCTGCGGCGCACCAGGGACGCATGGCCTTCATGAAGCGCACCCAGGGTCGGTACAAATCCAAGGTCTTCACTCAGGCTACCGCGCAGCTCTCGCCATTCCTGCAGGCTCGAGACGACCTTCATGCGTATGATTCCGACTTTGACGGGAAACAGCCGTGGCGGGTTTCCTCATGAAAGCGATTGACCGCGTTGCTGACCAGGTCATACCCGTTGGCATACTGGCGCAGGAATTTGGGTTTGAAATCGGGGTTCATACCCAACATGTCGTGAAGGACCAGGACCTGGCCATCGGTCCCGGGACCGGCGCCGATACCAATGGTTGGAATGTCGATTGATCGGGATACGCGTGCGGCAAGTTGCGCTGGAACGCATTCCAGCACAAGCCCGAAGCATCCGGCCGTCGCCACGGCTTTTGCCGATTCCAGCAACTGCCCGGCGGCCGCGTCGCTACGCCCCTGGACCTTGTGACCACCAAAACTGTGTACGGATTGCGGGGTGAGCCCCAGGTGACCCATTACCGGAACGCCTGATTCCACAATGTGTGCGATCAGTTCCTTCTGACCCGCTTCACCCTCGATCTTCACTGCGCTGGCACCCGCCTGCATGAGCGCCTGCACCGCGTTCATCGTGGGCTCGAGACCCTTGCGAGTTGCAAGAAACGGCATGTCAGCAATGATGAACTTGCCCGGCGCGCCACGCGCGACGGCACTTACGTGCAGCGCCATCAGGTCGACGTCGGCAAAAACCGTTGATTCGAAGCCGTGCATCACCATCGCAAGACTGTCGCCCACCAGCAGAGCGTCGACATCTGTACGTTCCAGAATTTGCGCCGACCAGAAGTCGTAGCAGGTAACCATGGATATTTTGTCGCGGCATTGCTTGCGCGCGTGGAAGTCGAGTACGTTCACCGGTGGCCCCCATTTGTTCCGATTTCCCGGACGGGACCAACACGCGCGATACGTCTGAACATATGCGGGGATGTTTTGGGTACCTGTCCATGCATCGGGATCAAGTCCAACTGCCAGTTAATTTCTACAGCGTTTCCGCTTTTCTCGTCGCTTAACTTTTGGCGCCTGCCGCGCTCGTGCGGCTGTAGTTTTTGAAGTGGCGCCTCTGGTCTCCGTGCCGTGCATCGGAGCCAAACGCGACCGTACGACAGTCGTTGTCGAAAGTCCATTGCGAGTTTGCAGAACGCCTCCACGCAAGCCACATCGGGTCATGCCCGTAGAAGCCCCGGATCTACTGACAATTATTATGTGATATATATCAATGTGTTATAGAGTGAATCTCGAATAGTAATCAATATTAATCTCGACCCTCTCTTAGCTATTCTTCGTGCTGGCGGGCAAAGCTTTCGTCGATCCGAGTGAAGCGCCGGCGTACGAACTCCCGGCTCTCTGAGTGCGGCAATATGTAAAGTTCGTTCGCGTCGATGCCTGCAACGACGCGCTCTGCCACCTCTTCAACGGAGATGACGCGGCCGGCCAGATCGTCATTTTCGGCCGCCTGTTGGGGTACCACTGATGACTCTCCGCCGCCGTAGTCTTGCGTGCGATTACGCTCGGATGCGCCAATATTGGTGCCGACGCGCATCGGGCAAAGCACCGATACGCCGATCTGTGAATCCCGTACTTCACGCCGCAGCACTTCTGCCAGTGCCACCACCCCGTATTTCGCAACACAGTACGGTCCGAGACCCACATTCGGTACCAGTCCGGCAAACGACGCGGTAAACAGGATGTGCCCACCCTGACCCCTCGCGAGCATGCGTGGAAGAAACACCTCCACCCCGTGAATCGCCCCCCACAGGTCCACGTCGATGATCCAGCGCCAGTCGTCGTGGCTCATCTCGGTAATAGGACCGCCAACAGCGACACCCGCGTTGTTGAACAAAATGTCAGTACCCCCCAGCCGCTCATCAGCAACATCGGCCAGGCGTTGCACCGCCTCGAGGCTGGAAATGTCGCAGGTCTGCGTCTCGACGATCGAAGCACCTGCCTGAACAACCTGCTCCGCTGCGGCATCAAGTGCCTCGTG
>JAYGEV010000225.1:0-1536 GCA_046582225.1 Pseudomonadales bacterium | reverse complement strand
CAAGCACTCGCTCCCAGACATCCTCGGCACCGGCGAATTCCAGCACGCCCTCTCCGGACGCCCCGTTGCCGGCAGACACCGTGCCATCAGCCATCGCAAGGGCAAGCTCCGCGTCGCCGATCGTGAGTTTCAGGCCACCGTTCCAGTGCCGCGCCGCAAGCAAGAACTCGCCATCGCTCGCACAGGCATCGGCCCACGACCGGGCAGTCGGCAGTGTCAACGTCACATTCCCCTCCTTAACTGTCCCAAACCTGCTCGGGCATCGGCAGCCCGGCGAAGTCTTCCGGCAGCAGGGGATCATGCACATCTACGCCAAGCAAATCGAGCACCATCATCAGCTGCCGTGCGTGCTGGGCTGAATGCCACACGCAACGCTCCAGCACCTGGTGCAAGGTCTGGTCGCCAAAGTAGGTCACCACGGTTCTTTGCAGCTGCGCGGCGTCTGTTTGCTGCAACCACTGCGCAAGCGCATGCCTGGACCCTTCCACAACAGTGACGAGTTCGAAAATTTCGGAATCGACTTCGGGCAACGAGGCTGCCCGCCGACCGGTAAAATCGGCACCGTTGGCTATGTCGACAAAGTCGAGTGAAATTTGCACCAGGTGATTGGCGAGCGTCAGATAGGATCGATCCCTGTTCGGCAACTTGTCATGAAGATGCTGCGCGGGGATCTGGCCCGCGAATCTGATGGCGGCCGCCAGCACGTGCCGATAGCGGTAGACAAGGACATCCACGGAAAGCATTGAGGCGTCGTCAGAGACCAGCCCAACCAGCCGTGCAACCTTGGAAAGGTCGACGCCAAAGACGTAGTCATCGCCGCGAGCAACCACAGGCAAACTACGCATGCCGAACTCCGCGAGCCGCCGAAGACCGGCTGCGTCCTCCAGGACGTTGATGGATTCGTATTCGACCCCACGGGCCGACAAAAACTCCTTAACCCGGAGACAGCTGGTTCACCCCGGCTGCCAGAATACCTGGACCTGCATTGCCTGCTCCTTGTTAACCGAAACAAGACGGGCCCTCGAAAAGGACCCGTTTGCTCCATGTTGCTGGCTATATGCGATACTTTGCCTGGAACAGCACCGACAGGGGCCGCGAGCCTCCACCACCCTGGTCCGCGGGCGTGAGCGCGCCTGGCCGCGCGCCACCGATGGCATAGATTTTGTCCGTCAGGTTCCGACCGATGACGGAGAAGTCATATTTACCGTCGGAACTCTGGATGCCAACCCTGGCCCGCAGGCGCCAGAAGCTGGGTTGAACCGCGAGCGGCTGGTCATTGCCCGAGGTCTTATAGCTGTCGGTGTAGATGGTTTCCCCGGACAAGGTCCCGATCCAGTTGCCGCCGATGGGTTGCGACAGTTCGAACCCAAACGAACCGGTGAACTTAGGTGCAACGGCGAGGGTTTTTCCGGCCAGGTCCTGGAAGCCGCCAAAACAGCCTTCGGCCTCAGTCTGGAAAGCGTAGCAAGCTGCGTCCGGGTAGCTGTCCTGTTTGGCATCGTTGAAGCCGAATTCGGCATACAGCTGCAGGTTGTC